>JANXSH010000579.1 GCA_025356615.1 Planctomycetia bacterium
CACCAACATAGGCACCTTGCCGATGCAGGCGACCGGCACCGCGAGTACGTCCGGACTCGTCGCCGCCCCGGCGACCGGCACCACGGGCGCGGTCCGCGCCCGCGCGGGCGGTTGCCCCTTGGCGGCGGGGTGGAACGCGACGTGGAGTCGTTCGCCGAGCGTGCGGTTCGCGTTCGCGCTGGCGCGGTCGCCGTAGATCAGCACGACGACGGACCCGCGATGGTGTTTGACATCGTGGGCCTTCTCGAACTGGTCCCCCATCGCCACGTCGGGGACGACGACGCGCGTCCCCTGTGCGCGCAGGGCGGGCCCGAGGACCAAACAACCGAGCAGGGCGAAGCGAAGGGCACGCATGGGCCGCCTCCTTAATGAATCACGACGGGTCCAGATGATCGGAACCTTTTCCGGTCCCCCTCGCCCCTGTACTCGGGGGCGAGGGGTAGGGGTGCGGGGTTCTTCACAGGCTAACCCCCTCACCCCCGACCCCTCGCCCCCCGAGTACGGGGGGAGAGGGGAGCATCATTCCTCCTGGCCCCCTTACGCCGGCACCTTCGACGGCATCTCGGAGCCGCGAAGTCGCCAATAGGCGAAGAGCAGGAACGCGGCGCTGAAGCCGACCAGCGCCAGGGCACAGGGCCAAACGGCGTGGAACGTCATCCCCTGCCAGACGACGCCCTCCAGGCCGCGCGCGGCCCAGGTCGTCGGCAGGGCGAGGGCTACCGTTCGCACCCAGCCGGGCAGCAGGAACGCGGGCAGCCAGAGGCCGCCGAGGAGCGACAGCGTGAGGATGACGAGGATCGACACGCTCCGCGCCCGCGTCTCGTTGCCGCCGAGCGAGGCGACGACGAGGCCGGTCGCCGCCGAGAGCAGGGCGGCGCACAGTGCCATCAGGACGAAGCCCGGCCACGAGCCGTTGACCCGGACGCCGAAAAAGATCGCGCCGACGGCGAACGTCACGACGATCTGAGCGAGGGCGACGAGGGCCGTGGCAAAAGCCTTGCCCGCGAGGAGGACCGAGAAGTCGATCGGGGCACAGCGCATGCGGAGCCAGATACCCTGTCGGCGCTCGCGGAGGAACAGCAGGCCGGAATCGAGGCCGAGGACGAGGAGATACTGGAGCGTCATGCCGCAGAAACTATGGCTGAAGGCGTGGGCCGCGAGCGCCCCGCCTGCCGACTCGGTCTGGCGATCGACCTCGAAGGGGCGTCGCAAGTGGTCGAGGCGCTTGCCCCGCGTGAGGCCCGCGAGCGGCGCGAGGAATTCGCGGGCCAGCTCGCTCATCACGATCTCGGTCAGGACGCCTTCGACCCATCGGCTCTCGATCTGGCTGTTCGGGTGTTGCAAGAAGCCGACGCGCGACTTCGCCCCGGCCCCGGTCAGGTCCGCGACCGACACCCGGCCCAAGTCGGCGGGCAACGTCACCACGACCCCGGAGGACTCCTCCGCGAGCCAGCGCCGGGCACCGGCGGCGTCGGATCGCCGCGCGTCGAGTTGCGGAGACGCGCACAGCGCCTCGGCGATCCGGGCGAGGCGCGGCGAGTCGCCTTCGACGACGACGAGGACGCGCGGGCGGATGTCGTCCAAGGTGTCGGAGCGGTGGAACACGGCCCCGAATACGCTCGCCAGGACGATCGGCACGGCGAAGCAGAGCAGCACGCCCCGCCGGTCGGCGGCGAACAATACGAGATCCTTCCGGGCCAGTTCCCAGACGAGGAGCAAGGTACTCATGTGTCCCCCGCCCCTTTCGCCTGGCCCGATCGTGTCAGGCCGAGGAACACGCGCTCCAGTCGGACGCCCGGCTCGCGGGATGCCGAATGGTGTGGCCCGTGCAGCCGCCAGCGCCGGGCGCTCTCCGCCGACATCGCGGGCAGAGCGGCACACAACTCGTCGAGCGACCCCGCCGCGACCAGTCGCCCGTCGTCCATGACGCCGAGGCGGTCGCACAGCCCGGCGGCCTCTTGCAGGTGGTGCGTCGTGAAGACCAGCGCCCGGCCCTCTCCCGCGAGTCGGCGCAGGCTGGCGAAGATCGCATCCCGCGCGGGAACGTCGAGTCCGACCGTCGGCTCGTCGAGGAGCAAGACGCGCGGCTCGTGGAGCAGGGCGCAGGCGAGGTTCAACCGCCGCTGCATGCCGCCGGAGAGCGTCCGGGCGACGCTCGTCGCCCGGTCGGCGAGCTGGACGAAGTCGAGGACTTCGCCGAGCCGTCGTCGGCGCTCGACGCGCGACAGGCCATAGAGGCGGGCGAAGAAGTCGAGGTTTTGCGTGACGGTGAGTTCTTCGTAGAGGGCGAGATCCTGCGGGACGATGCCGACGAGTCGGCGGAACACCCTCGAGCCGCTCGCCATCGTTCGACCCGCGATGCGGATCTCTCCGTGAAAGGGCAACAGCCCGACGATGGCCGAGAGGGTCGTACTCTTGCCGCAGCCGTTGGGGCCGAGCAAGCCGAACACCTCACCCGCCTCGACGCCGAGGGATAGCCCCCGAACCACGACCCGAGAGCCGTGGCCAATAGTAACGTCCGTGAGAGATAGCAGTTGCGTCATACGCCCCTCGTCCGGCGGGGAGAACTCCACCCTGTAGATATCCGGGAGGGGGGCTGCGAGCAAGGGCAATCGGGGGGACGGAAGTAGGCATGTGACAATGAGAGGCGCTGCCCCAAGCCCAGCGATTGCAATCGCTGGGCTTCGCCTACTTCCATCGTCACACCCCAATCGGGCAATGACCTACGGCACCTTCACCGCCTGGCCGAGGAACAGACGGACCGCGTCCTCGCTCAGGATACGGATTGGCTCGACCCGGATGACAGGCTGTTTGACGGTCCCCGTGACGCGGAGGTGGATCACGAAGTTCGACAGGGCGTCGCTGACCCGAAGGATGAGGCTCACGGGCACCGGCCCGACTGCGGGCACGCCGCGCGCCAGCAGCCTGACCAGGACGAGGTCGGACCCCGTTCGGTTGGTCGATGTCTGGGCGGTCACGTCGAGGTCGAGCCGCCCCGCGACCGTGATGGTGCCCAGGATCACCAGTTGGGCGACGTTGCCGCTGAGGGTTAGCGCACCGATGCGGAAGACGCCCCGACTGAGCCGGCCGCGCAACTCGCCGGTGGTGAACGCGCGAGCGCCCTGGCCGGGGAGGATGTAGGGCGTCAATTGTCGCAGGACGGGGAGTTGGAGCGCCTGCGTGTCGCGAAGAGTCGCGCGGACGTTCGCGTCGAGGTCTTCGATCGACCGCATCTGGGAGCCGCTGAAGTCGATCCGCCCGCTGATCCGGCCGCGGAGATAGGACGACACGTCGCCCACCAGCCCCGCCAGAGCGCCCAGTTCCGCGTCGAGGAGGGTGAGGCTCCCCTCCGTGTGGACCGACTCGCCGACCCGAAGGCTCCCCCGCAACTGAGCACGACCCTGGCCGAGTTGCCCGACCCCGTCACGGCCCACGAATTCGACCTGCCTCCGACTCGGCGTGAACGTAAAGTCTACCGGCACCCGGATGCCGCTGACCGACACCCCGGACACCTGGCCGCGAGACAGGGCGATGGCCCCGCTGCCCCTCCACTCCTGGCCGATCTCGCCGCGCAGGCTCACGTCGAGCGGCCCCTGGAGTCGCTTCTTGTCGGCCCCCAACAGGAGCAAGAACGTGCCCGCGTCGGCCCCGGTCAGTTGCACGTTGAACCAGCCCTGCGGCGGATTGGTGAATCGGTAGAGTCCCGATATGCGCAGTTCGCCGCCAGTAAAGGTGTTGTCCACCTCGCGGACCGAGATTCCGTTACGCCCTAAGCGGACCTCGCCCCGGAATTGGCCCGCAAGTTCGGTGTCGCGCCAGCGGACATCCCTCGCCTCGAATTGGCCCCGGCCCACCGGCACCATCCCCGGCCCGTCGAATCGGTACGGCAGACTCAGCGAGATGGACCCCTTCAAGTGCCTCCACGAATCCCCCAGTTGCAAGGCCCGGACGAGTCGGTGGAGCAAGATCCGTTCGAGGCGCACCGAGCCGTGCGGCTGGTCGGCGGAGCCACGCTTCGGCGGCGGGTAGATCCCATCGACGCTGAACTTGCCGCCCAGAGCCTCGCCCTGGAGGCGGTAGTCGATGGCGTCGCCCTTCCACTCGAGCTTGCCCGTGAGCTTCTTCGTCGAGATGCCCTGGAGGCGCAGCTTCGACGCACTAAGGTCCACGTGGCCGACGAGCTTCGTCTTGCCGCCGGCCGGCTCGAAATCGATCTCGGCGTCGGCGGTCACCTGGCCCTCGAGCTTGACCGGCACCCCCTCGATGGCCTTGCCCAGGACGGCTGCGTCGAGCTTCTCGAGGCGGACCTTGACCTTGCCCTTCCCGGTGCCGAGGTGGACCTCCG
>JANXSH010000669.1 GCA_025356615.1 Planctomycetia bacterium
GAAGATAGGTCACTCGGACGGGGAAGCGAACGTCCCGCCAACTGACAACTGACAACCGACAACTGACAACTACCCAGAAGGAGCCTTCCCATGTCCTCATTCTCCCGCCGCGACTGGATGCGGCTCGTTGGTGCCGGGTTCGCCGGGGTGTCGGCGTCCGGCTGGCTGGAGCAGTTCGCCAACGCCGCCGCTCCGTTCACGGCGCGGAAGAAGTCGTGCATCCTGCTGTGGATGAACGGCGGCCCCTCGCAGCTCGACACGTTCGACCCGAAGCCGGGCCACAAGAACGGCGGGCCGATCAAGGCGACGGCGACGGCGGTTCCGGGGATCACGATCAGCGACTACCTGCCGCAGATCGCGAAGCAGATGAAGCGCATCTCGCTCGTCCGCTCGATGTCCACGAAGGAGGCCGACCACAGCCGGGCGACGTACCTGCTCCGCACGGGGCGGGTGCCGGGCGGGCCGATCCAGTACCCGGCGTTCGGCTCGGTGGTCGCCAACGAACTCGAGGCCGCGACGGCGGAGCTGCCGGGCTTCGTGAGTATCGCGCCGATGCGACTGTTCAGCGCGGCGGCGTTCAATCCGGGGTTCCTCGGCCCGCGTTTCGCCCCGTTGATCGTCGGCGAGAGTGACCTCTACAACTTCGGGCAGGCCCAACCGGACGCGGCGGCGGCGCTCAAAGTACAAGACCTCGACCGGCCCAGTACCGTCGATCGCAAGCGCGAGGACGACCGACTCGGGCTGCTCGACGACTTCGAGAGCGACTTCCTCGCCGACCGCGCCGGCCCCGCGTCGCAGAGTCACCGCACGGCGTACCATCGCGCCGTCGCCATGATGCGGTCGTCCGCCGTCAAGGCGTTCGACCTCGGCCAAGAGCCGTCCAAGCTCCGCGACCGCTACGGGCGCAATCTTTTCGGCCAGGGGTGTCTGTTGGCGCGGCGACTCGTCGAGCGCGGCGTCCCCTTCGTCGAGGTCACGCTCTCCAGCGCGCCGGGGGCGCAGGGCATCGGCTGGGACTCGCACCAGAACAACTTCACCGCCGTCAAGAGTCTGTGTGGCGTCCTCGACCCGGCCTGGGCCACGCTCCTCGACGACCTGGCGGACAAGGGGTTGCTCGATTCGACGCTCGTCGTCTGGATGGGCGAGTTCGGTCGGACGCCGAAGATCAACGCCGGTACGGGTCGCGACCACTGGGCCGCGTCGTGGTCCACGGCGCTGGCGGGCGGCGGCATCAAGGGCGGCCGGGTCGTCGGCAGGACCTCCGCCGACGGCATGGAAGTTACCGACCGGCCCGTCAGCACGATCGACCTGCTCGCGACGGTCGGCAAGACGCTCGGCATGGACGTGAACAAGACGAACAACTCGAACGTCGGCCGGCCGATCCGGCTCGTCGATGTCGGCGCGAAGCCGATCCAGGAGGTGCTATCGTGATGCGACGTATCCCGTGCTTCCTGGCCCTCCTCGTCCTGGGCGTCGGCCTCGTCGAGGCGGCGGCCCCGCCGCGCGTGACCGATGACGCCGAGAATCTCGTCTACTTCGGCGACACCGGCCCCGTCCTCATCCGCCTGCACATGCGCGTCGATGGCCGACCGCATCGCGAGGCGTGGGACGAGCTGATCGACAAGCTGTTCGCCTACGCCGATCGGAACAAGGACGGCGTCCTGTCCGAGGCCGAGGCGAAGGCTCTGCCCCCCGCGAGTGTCCTGTCGAGTGGGCCGTTCTTCGCGTTCGGAGGTGGAGGCACCCCGCCGAAGGCCGTGAAGATGACCCGACACGAGGTGGGGGAGTATTATCGGCGCGCCGGACTCAGGCCGTTGGCCCTGAGTCGGCAGGGTTCATCGGCCTACTCGCCCATGGTGGGAAACAATAGTTCCCGACCCGACCGGATGAACGCCCGGATGTTCGAGCTACTCGACACCAACGGCGACGGCATCCTGACGCGGGAGGAACTCGCGGCAGCGCCGAAGATCCTCGGCAAGCTCGACACCGACGAGGACGAGTGGCTGACGCACGACGAAATCCTCGGCAAGGGAGGCCGGACCTCGGCGGACGACGAGGGGTTCACCTTCGCCACCATCGGAACGGACAACTCCACGGTGGGGGACTTGCCGCTGCACATCGCGACGGGGGCTAAGGACGCCGAGTTGGGCCGTCGCCTCCTGCGGCACTACGGCAAGAAGGGGGCGAAATCGCTCGACGCGAAGGGGGCACGCCTACCCGCCGACGTGTTCGCCAAGTTGGACCGCAACCGCGATGGCCTCCTCGACGCCGCGGAGCTGTCGCGGTTCGCCGCCGTCGCGTTGCCGGACGCCGAGGTGACGATTCGCCACTCCCGATCGGCCAAGGCATCGGGAGGTCGCAAGACACCGGCGATGCCCGCGCCCCCGAAGACGAAGAACGATTCCACCGCGCAGAAGTACATGAACGCTTTCACGAGTATGTTCACGCCGAAGGCGGTCGATTCGCGTCAGGGGGTCTCGCTGGATCCGTCGCGCCGCGCGTCGGCTGTCGGGGTGAAGGTGAAGCAATCGGACGAGACGGTCGTCCTCGAGATCGGGGCGACGAAAATCATCTTCAGCCTGACCGCTGAGCAGCAGAATGACTTCAATGTCGAGGTCAAGGAGCAGTATCGCATGCTGTTCCAGATGGCCGACATGGACAACAACGGCTACCTGGACCGGACGGAGGCGAACAAGAATCCGATCTTCCGCAGTGTCTTCGACGCGATGGACCGCGATGGCGACGGCATGCTCTACGAGAAGGAGATGTTGAGCTACCTCGACGCGATGGAATCGCTCCGCAAGAAGGTCGTCCTGAGTTGCCTGACGCTCGGGATCTCGGAGCAGGGCAAGAGCCTGTTCGACGTTGCCGATACCAACAGCGACGGTAAATTGAGCCTGCGTGAGCTGCGAGGCATGGGCAAAGCGATCGACAAACTCGGTCGCGATGGCACGCTGTCCCTCATCCAGATCCCGCGCGAATACGGCGCGGCGTTCGCGCGCGGCCCGGCGGGCGGGAACAGCGCGTTCCAGACCGTGTACATGTCCGGCCCCTCCGGGCCACCCGCCGACCCGACCAAGGGGCCGCTGTGGTTCCGCAAGATGGACCGCAACCGGGATGGCGACGTGTCGCGCAAGGAGTGGCTCGGCACGGACGAGGACTTCGACGCCATCGACACCGACCGCGACGGCCTCATCAGCCTCGCCGAGGCCGAGGCGTATGACAAGGCGAAGCGGAAGAAGTAGGGTGGGGCGGTGCGCGCACAGCAACAGCGCGAGCGTCATCCGTTGATACGGCGAGCCGTTGATGCTCCTTGCCCTCCCTCTTCTCCCCCCGGTATGAATAATCCGGGCTAGGTACTCTTTTACAGTAGAACTACAAGAAACACGAACGCCCCGCGCGGAGCGGTCTCCGCGCGGGGCGTCCTGTCGTTTCAGGGCCAGCTCAGTCAGACGGCTCTTCCTTTTTGTCGCCAGGGCGAGCGAACGCCTGGATGCGATACTTGCCGGCGTTGTCCTTCAACCACGCCTGTGCGGTCTCGGAAAACTTGGTGAAGTCGGTCGGCGGCTTCCAGCCGTCCTTGTCCGTCACTGCGAGGCGAGCGAACACGAGTTGCGGACTCATGCGCGGGAACTTCGTCGTCATCGCGGCCCAGTCGGCCTCCGCCAGGGCCGAGAGGATCGGCTTGCTGTCGGCGGTCGTCAGGGGGCTGATCTTTTCGCCGCCGGGCGAGGGCGTCCGATGCCGAGTTACCAGCATGGCCGCCGTCGCGAATCGATCCCCGGCGTCCTTAGAGGCGAGGCCCGCCTTGGGATCGGCGAGCAACTTGCTGAACTTCTTGACCTCGCCGACCTCGGCGACGTTGTCCTTCATCGGGACGACATCGTAGTAGTGCTGGACGAGGTAGAGATCCTTCTTCGTCGGGTGCTTGACCAGGATCAGGGCCACTTCCTGGCCTCGCTCGAGTTGGACGGACCCGTAGCGGCGAATGGGCCGACCGCCGCCCACTGCCGGCGCGGGCGTGTAGCCGACGAGGATCTTCTTCACGGCGGTGCCGAAGGGCGTGGCGCTCACCTCCAGGGTGGCGGTCTGGAACTGCCCCGTGTCGCCCTTGAACATTTCGGAGGCGATCAACTTGTCGCCGAAGCCCGTGACCTTGCCGACGATGACGAGGTCGGCGACCGCGACACGCTGCGCGATCATCGGTGGCGCGATCATCCTCGCATGAGCAAGCGTGGTGACGCCCAGCACAGCGACGAAGACGAACAGATAGAGACTCTTACGCATCGAATGGTGTACCTTGGGGATTACTCGGGTTCGGTGCCGTCGGTCTTGTCGGATTCGCGGACGAAGCGCTTCATCTCGAACTTGCCCGCGTTGGCCTCGAGCCACTTCTTCGCCTCGGTCGGGAACAGGTTGAAATCGCGGGGCTGGGTCCAGCCGTCCTTCGGTTCGAGGCCGAGGAGGAAGAAGGTGCTTTGCGCCGAGATCGCGCCGAATCGCGGATTCGTGACTTTCCAGTCGGCCTTCGCCAACGTGGTGAGGATCTTCTTGCTCTCCTCGGCGGGAACGGCCTCGGTCTTGGTGACGCCATTCGGGGCGGTGCGGTAGCGCGTGACGAGCATCGAGGCCGTCTCGAGGCGGACGGTCGCGTCCTTGGAGTCGAGGCCCGCCTTGGCGTCTTTCAAGAGCTTCGCGTACTTGCGGGCCTCGTCGCGCTCCGTGGCGAAGGCATCGTTGCCGGTCTTCCCCACGACATCGAAGTACATCTGGACGAGGTAGACATCCTTCTTCGTCGGGTGCTTCGTCAGGAAGAGCATCGCCTCCTGGTCTTTGGTCAACTGGACGTTGCGGTTCCCGCCGCCGATGCGGATGGGGCCACCGCCACCCTGGGCGACGGGCGGGAAGAAGGCGACCTTGATGGTCTTGGCCGTCTTTCCGGAGACCGTCTCCTCGACCTTGAGGGTCGTGATCTGCATCTCTCTCGTATCGCCCTTGAACAGGTTGGCCTTCTCGGTCTTTTCGGCCAGTGCAGTGACCTTGCCGACGACGACAGCATCGGCTCTCGCAACCCGCAGCGAAATCGGGCTTGGGGCGATCATCAATGCCTTGGCCGAGGTGCCAAGGGCCAGGACGCCGACCAGCGTCAGGGCGGCTGCGAACTTTCTCATTCCACGTCTCCTATCCGGCGATTCGATGTGGTGGTACGGGTACTATGCTCAGACGAGATAGCCCTGCCGAAAGATTGGGCGATTCCATCGATCTCGAAAGAATCGTTCTACGGCAGGATCGACCCGATGAGGAGA
Organism: Planctomycetia bacterium; assembly: GCA_025356615.1. Lineage (GTDB taxonomy): Bacteria > Planctomycetota > Planctomycetia > Gemmatales > Gemmataceae > JANXSH01. The sequence goes on from JANXSH010000669.1 coordinate 5,307, forward strand.
GGAGGAGACTGCATCGAGTATGGACATCACAGCCCGAACCGCTCCCGCGCCAGCCCCGCCGTAAACGCCAGCATCAGGACCGGGTCCATCGCGACACGCTCCCGCTCGCCGAGATGCGGCATGCGCTCGAGTTCGGCGATCAGCTTTCGCGCGTCGAAGATCGGCTGCTCGCGAAACGATCGGGACGAAAACAGGTCGTGCAGCCGAGGTTCGGGCGTCCCATCGGGCCTGACACTGAGAGGGGGCGCGGTGAAGGGCTGTTTCTGGCGCTCGCGGACGTTCTCCGGGAGCAGGCCGCGCATCGCCTCGCGCAAGACGAGTTTCCCATTCGTCCGGTCGATCTTCAGCCGCGTCGGCAGCCTGCGCGCGACCCCGAAGACGCGGCCGTCGAGGAACGGCAAGCGTCCCTCGACTCCGTGCGCCATTTCGGTGCCGTCGCCGAGGACGCGGAGGATGTACGTCGCCAACGACGACTTGCACCACAGGTAGGTTGCCTGATTTACCGCATCGCGCCCCTGGAGTTGGCCGGGCACGTCGAACAAGGAGAGGAACCGCTCGAAAGGGTCGATCCCCGAAAATCGCTCGCGGAAGTCGTCGCGAAGGACACCCCTCATGCGCCGCCCCAGCGTCGCCTTGGCCCGCAGAAAAGTGGGGACGACACCCAGCGATCGGGCGACGGCATCGACGTTCAGCCCCTCCCCCTCGGGCAGGTGGATGCCCGCCATCATGGTCGCCGCCCGACGCAGGGCCGGATCATCGTGGGCGAGGGAGTCTTGCCGCAGGTGGGCGTAGCCGCCGAAGAGTTCGTCGGCCCCCTCGCCGGAAAGGACGACGCGATAGCCCGCCGCGCGGATCGCCCGCGACAGGGCGAATTTCGCCGCGAGATGGCCGTTGATCGCCAGCCCCTCGCTGAACCAGACCGCGTCGCCCATGTCGTCGAGCATCGAGGCGCGGGTCGCCTCGACGACGG
>JANXSH010000719.1 GCA_025356615.1 Planctomycetia bacterium
CTGGGCACAGGTCATGGCCGGGGGCGTCCGAAGCGATGGCGAGTTCGACGGAGGTAGCGGTCCTGGCGCGGTGCCGCTGGCAAATCGAATTGCTGTTCGAGCTGTGGAACTCGGGAGGCGGGTTGGGTAAGGCGGAGGAAAGGCTGGGGAAATCGCGGAGCGCGAAGCCATACCGGATACTGACGGAGGTGTACGCGAGACTGGTGGCGGCAGTGGTGCAGCACTGGCTTTTGGTGGCGGGGTGCTGGAACCAGCCGCGTCGGAGCCTGGTGAAGGCGGCGCAGGAGGTCAGGGAGCGAGGCCCACTCTACGAGGTCTGGGCTTCTTCCGAAGCCATCGTTCGCGATACACTGAAAGGACGCTGCGGTAAAGCGTCCCCATGCAGGAGAGTTGGCAATGAATCCGATCGAAGAACTCGACCCCGATGTCTGGAAGGCGATCCGCGAGGAGCGCGTCCGGCAGCAGACCGGCTTGGAGATGATCGCCTCCGAGAATTACACTTCTCCCGCCATCCTCGCCGCCCAGGGTTCGGTCCTCACGAACAAGTACGCCGAGGGCTATCCGGGCCGACGCTACTACGGCGGGTGCGAGTTCGTCGATGTCGTCGAGAGGCTCGCGATCGAGCGGGCGCTGAAGCTCTTCGGCGCGGAGCACGCGAACGTCCAGCCGCACTCCGGGGCGTCGGCGAACATGGGGGCCTACTTCGCCTGCCTAGAGCCGGGCGACACGATCCTCGCGATGAACCTCGCGCACGGCGGGCACCTGACGCACGGCATGCCGCTGAACTTCTCGGGCAAGCTCTACAAGATCATCCCCTACGGCGTGCGACGCGACACCGAACAAATCGACTACGACGAGGTCGCCGCCCTGGCGCGGGAGCGCCGGCCCAAGCTCATCGTCGCCGGGGCAAGCGCCTACTCGCGGGTCATCGATTTTGCGCGGTTCGGGGAGATCGCGAAGGAGTCGGGGTCGCTGCTCATGGTGGACATGGCCCACATCGCGGGCCTCGTCGCCGGCGACCAGCACCCCAGTCCGGTGCCCTGGGCCGACTTCGTCACCTCGACGACGCACAAGACGCTTCGGGGGCCCCGCAGCGGGTTCATCCTGTGCAAAAAGGAGTGGGCGAAGAAGGTCGATTCGGCGGTCTTCCCCGGCATGCAGGGCGGTCCACTGATGCACGTCGTCGCGGCGAAGGCGATCGGATTCGGCGAGGCCCTCTTGCCCGCGTTCCGAGGCTACGCCGCCCAGATCGTCTCCAACGCGCGGACGCTCGCGCACGAACTCATGCTCCAAAAGATCCGCCTCGTTTCGGGCGGGACGGACAACCACCTCGTCCTCGTCGATGTCACGTCGATCGGCCTGACGGGCAAGCAGGCCGAGAAGGCGCTCGACGCCGCGGGCATCACGGTCAACCGCAACGGCATCCCCTTCGACACCCGCGCTCCCCTCGACCCGTCCGGCATCCGCATCGGCACCCCCGCGCTGACGACGCGCGGGATGCTCGAGACGGAGATGCGCCGGATCGCCGGCTGGATCGGCGAAGTCCTCGCCGCCCCGGACGACGCCAAGCTACACGCGAACGTCCGGGGCCAGGTGACGGAACTGGGGCGACAGTTTCCCGCACCGGCTGAGCCGGAAGGATGACAAGGTGACAAGGTGACGATCGACTTGTCACCTTGTCACGCCTCTTGCATCGCCGGCGCGGCGAGCGGGAGGTTCACCGCGTCCTCGTTGACGATGCGCGCCTGCCAGACTCCGCTACAACGGGGACAGCGAAAGCCGATCTCGCGATGCGACATCGTCGCGCCTTGCATGTCTTTGCGATCACCGAGAGGGAACAGACACCCGCGCCACCCACAGTTGTGATGGGGACAATGAACCGGATAGTCGGTCAACATGACACTGCCTCCGAGACTTGATGGAGAGTGAGACAGACTGAGGCATACTATGCACATCGAAAAGAGTTGGCCAGGAGAAAATTTTCTCCTGACAGGATCTTTGTGCTATCCCTCACCGCCAGGATCGGACGACCAAGCCTGGACCTGCTATCATGTTCCCGAACGCCCCACCCGAGAACCCTCGATGTCCTTCCGCTTCAACCCCACCGAACAGCTCCTCATCGGTCGATACCTCCTGAAATGGACGATCCTCGCCTCCGTGGTGGGCGTCCTCGGCGGCTCCGCCTCGGCCCTTTTCCTCGTCACCCTCGATCTCGCGACCGAGACTAGAATCGCTCACTCGTACCTGATCTACTTCCTTCCTCTGGGCGGTCTGCTCGTCGGGTTGCTGTATCACTACTTCGGCAGAGGGGTCGAGGGCGGGAACAACCTCCTCCTCGATCAGATCCACGAGCCGTCGAGCGGCGTACCGGCGAAGCTGGCCCCGCTGATCCTGGTGACGACGGTTTTGACGCACCTCGTCGGCGGGTCCGCCGGGCGCGAGGGCACCGCCGTCCAGATGGGCGGCAGCCTGGCGAGCTGGTTCGCGCGACTGATTCGCCTCGATGCGGTCCACGGTCGAATCTTGCTCATGGCAGGCGTCAGCGCGGGCTTCGGTGCCGTATTCGGGACGCCGATCGCGGGCCTCGTCTTCGGCCTGGAGTTCCTCGCCGTCGGTCGGCTGCGCTACGACGCACTCATCCCCTGCCTCGTCGCCAGCCTCGTCGGCGACTGGACGTGCATCGCGTGGGGTGTGACGCACACTCCCTACGCCGTCGCATCGGTGACGCTCGGCCCGGCGCTGGTCGGCAAGGTGGTATTGGCCTCGTTCGCCTTCGCGATGGCGAGCATCGCCTTCGCCGAGTTGACTGTCGCGATACACGCAGCGTTCGCGCGTGTGATTCGCTGGCCCGTCCTCCGCCCCGTCGTCGGCGGGATGATTCTTCTAGGATTGTTCTGGCTCGTCGAGACAGACATCTACCTCGGCCTGGGCATCCCGCTCATCGTCGATAGCTTCACGCTCGACGAAGTGCCTCGGTGGGCGTTCCTCTGGAAGATCGTCTTCACGGCGGTGACGCTCGGCTGCGGGTTCAAGGGCGGCGAGGTGACGCCGCTGTTCTGCATCGGCGCGACGCTCGGCTGCACCCTCGCCGCCTTGCTCGGCATGCCGGCGGACCTCGCGGCGGCGCTCGGTTTCGTCGCCGTCTTCGCCGGGGCGAGCAACACGCCGCTGGCTTGCACGATCATGGGGATCGAGTTGTTCGGCTCGGAACACGCCGTCTGCCTCGCGATCGCGTGCTGCTCGGCGTACCTGTGGTCCGGCCATCGCGGCATCTATCTCGCGCAGCGCATCGACACGCCGAAGGGAGACCACCCCGGCGTGCCTGCGGATGCGACGCTCGCTCAGATGCGACAAACAAAACTAAATGGGACACCGATCGATACCCGCCAAGGCTGATTCTAGCAGGAATGTCCCATAACGACCGCTCCTACAACGTCATTGTAGGAGCGGTCCCATACCAACTCCCGCTGCAAGCGAGGTACCTGGGGAACCGACAACGGTATCAAGGCCGGTGTTGCCGTCCGTTTTTTTCATTTCCGTGAAAGAACTATCCTCGCACCTGCATCTATCGGAAAGGAGAGCGGCGCGAATCGCGCCTGCCGAGAGGTGAACGGATGCATTCGTCGGCCCGTCTGTCGTCTCGGAAGACACCGGACAGGGGTCGCCAGTAGCTGAGGAGCGGACCACAAACGTGAAGTGGGTCTCGACGGGCGAGCCACTTTCGGGATCGATTGAATAAGGTATCGGTGCCAGCTGACTCGAGCGGTGGATAATGCCCCAGACTTCCGCGACTCTACTAGACCGACTGCGCGACCGGCGCGACGACGCGGCGTGGTCGCGGCTCGTCGATCTCTACACGCCGCTGATTCGCGGCTGGTTGCTCCGCCATCTGCCTCAATCGGCCGACGTGGACGATCTCGCCCAGCAGGTCTTTGCCGTCGTCGAGAAGTATCCTGCTTTCGCACACAACGGCCGCAGCGGTGCTTTTCGCGCCTGGCTCCGCGGCATCAGCGCGAACCGTATCCGCATGTTCTGGCGGACGCTTCCCGAAGGGGGCGGATACGACCACGAGCCGTGGCTGCAACAACTGGAAGACCCGCACAGCGACCTGAGTAAGCAGTGGGACCGCGAGCACGACCAACACGTCGCCCGACACATGTTGTCCTTGATCCAGTCGCAGTTCGAGCCGAACACCTGGCGTGCGTTCTGGCTGCTGGTGCTCGACGAACGCGAGCCCGAAGCGGTCGCGGCGGAGGTGGGATCGACCGTCAATGCCGTGTTCATCGCCAAGTCGCGTGTACTTCGCCGGTTGCGCGAAGAGATGGCTGGCTTCGTGCTGTGACTCCCTACCGACCTTCGGACCCCAATGGGTTTGTCCGGTCTGCGTGAAAGAACCGTCCCCGCTGCTGCATCTATAAGGTAGGGACATCCAGGGCCTACGCCGGAGAGCATCATGAATTCTACCCTCCTTTCGCACCCCAGCGCTGAGGAACTGCGCCAGTTCGGAAGCGGCGCAATGAGCGCCGATGAAACGCTAGGCATCGAGTCGCATGTGGGCCACTGCCCCGAATGCTGCCAAACCCTGCGAGGACTTGCCAGCGACACGTTCATCGACTTGCTGCGTTCGGCCGTCGCTTCGGTGCCGGTGGCCATTGCCACCAGCGGGGCGACAACGCCGTTGCTCTCCCTGTCCGCATCGGGACTCGAGCAGCAGTCCACGCCGGTCGGCAGCCGGCTCGACGGGACGTTCTCGGGGATGACTCAGGCCACGGCGGACGTTCCTGAACTGCCGGCCGCGCTGCGTGACCATCCACGCTATCGCGTGCTGAAGCTGCTGGGCTGGGGCGGGATGGGCGCGGTGTACCTGGCGGAACACCGGTTGATGGCACGCACCGTCGCCCTCAAGATCATAAAGAGCGATCTGACGGCGCGGCCCGAGATGGTCGAGCGTTTCCGTCGCGAGGTGAAGGCGGCGGCGAGTCTGTCGCATCCGAACATCGTCCAGGCATTCGACGCCGAGCAGGCCGGCGACACGCACTTCCTCGTCATGGAGTTCGTGCCCGGCGCACACCTGGGTTGTCTGATCGACGAACAGAACCCGCTGCCCTGCGCCGAGGTTTGCGAATACATTCGCCAGGCGGCCATCGGCCTGGACTACGCGCATCGCCACCGCATGGTAAATCGCGACATCAAGCCGCACAACCTCATGCGCACTCCCGAGGGGAAGATCAAGATCCTCGACTTCGGCCTCGCCCGGCTGCTCCACGAACAGGGTCCTGGTCACACGGATGTCTCCCACCTGACCCAGCAAGGCATGCTGATGGGCACCGCCGACTATGTCGCGCCCGAGCAGGCCAGCGATCCGCGAAACGCCGACATTCGCGCGGACATCTACAGCCTCGGTTGTACGCTCTATCATCTGCTGGCCGGCCGTGTGCCGTTCCCCGGCGGCAGCATCGTGGACAAGGTGGTCCGGCACGCCCTCGGGCAACCGGTGGCGCTGGCGGAACTGCGGCCCGATCTACCGGCAGAGCTAGCCGCGGTTGTGGTGAAGATGATGGCCAAGCAGCCGGACCAGCGCTACCAGACGCCGAGCGAGGTGGCGGAGGCTCTCGCGCCGTTCGCCGACTCGAGCGGAACGTCGGCCATAACGCATGTGCAACCGGTGCGGGCGGGGAGGTCCGGCACCCTCCTCGAGCCGTTCGCGCCGCCTGCTCCTGCCTCGCAGACCGTCGTTCTGCCGGCGAAACGGACGGTCGGCAGCAGCGGAGGAAACCGCTTCCGCAAGCTGGTCGCGGTGGCGGCTGCGGCGCTGTTGGTCACGGCGGTGCTGGGAGGGGTGGTCTACCGCATCCAGACCGACGAGGGCGAGCTGGTCATCACGAGTGAGAGCGATGATGTCAAGGTGGGCATCGAGAGGGGCGGCAAGCAGGTCGATATCATCGACGTGACGAAGAACAAGCGGATCACGCTCGTTCGTCGCTCGGGCACCTACGAACTGTCGTTGAAGGGGGCACCCGAGGGGCTGAAACTGAGCATCGACAAGGCGACCCTGAAGCGCGGCGACACCGTGCTGGCAAAGATCGAGTACAAGATACTTCCCCCACCGCCTCCGCCCGAGGACGAACACAAGAATCCAAGCAAACCCGAGCCGGTAAAGGTCGGCGAGGTGCGTCGCTTCCAGTGGGGTTCTGCCGGGCAGGTCTTCGCGGTTTCTCCAGATGGCACTCTCGCCCTGCTCTGGGAGCCAGACGCCGCGAATGATCTGCTGGTCTGGGATCTCGCGAAAGGGAAGCTGGTCCACCGCCTGAAAGGGCACCGGGGGCGTATTTGGGACGCAAGTTTCTCCCCCGACGGGAAGAAGATCGTCTCGTGCAATCAGTGGCCCCCCGACGACAAGATCCAGGTCTGGGACACCGTTTCGGGCAAGGTGCTGGGTGCCTTCCTGCACTCCAACGGGAACGTCTACAACGCGAAGTTCTCTGCGGATGGACGGCACGTCTTCTCCTGCGGCGATCGAGACGGGGCGGTGCTGATGTGGGACCTGCAGACGGAGAAGGTGGTGAAGCGGTTAGTCGGACATCGAGTGCTCGTGGCTGGGCTGGCCGTTTCCCCCGACGGCCGATATCTCGTCACCTTCGGTCGGGAAGCGCCAGATTTCAGCGCTCGCGTGTGGGATGAAAACCGGCAAGGAGGTCCAGCAGTTGGAAGGGATCACCGAGCAGATGAATTTAGCCGCGTTTCTGCCTGACAGCAGGCGGATCTTCGTGCAGCACGTGGGGGCCCACCCCATGCGCGCCCCGCGGCTCTACGACGACTCGACCGGCAAGGAAATCCGCCGATTCGAGAAGGAGCGGGGTGGGCCTTCCAGCCCCCAGGGCGTCAGCCCCGATGGCCGGCGGGTTCTGATGGTTGGCGTCATCCCCGATAAGCCGGGGGTTCCGGGACGTGCTGATCGGTCGGTTCGGCTGGTGGACGTGGAGACGGGGAAGGAACTGCACCGCTTCGACGGGCACACTGACGCGGTGACGAGCGCTGTCTTCTTGCCCGATGGCAAGTTCGCCCTGACCGGCAGCGCGGACAACACGATGCGCCTGTGGCGGCTGCCCGAGCCGCCCGCGGCCCGGGTCGAGGCTCCGAACTTGCCGTCCCTGGAGGTCGCGGCCCGATTCCACTGGGACATCCGCGTCGTCTAAAACGCCAACCTGTCGCCCGACGGCGGCCTGCTCGCCGCGGGCGGCAGCCCCGACGTGACCAGGGTCTGGAACACACGCTCGGGCAAGGTTTTGCATACCCTTCGAGGTGGCCAGGCGGCTTTCATCGCCGAGGGCAAACAAGTGTTGACGTTGTGCGGTCGCGGCACGAGCCAGTTCCGAGTTTACGACGTCGTGACCGGGCAACAGGTCCGGGAATTCGGCCGGAACGACCCGGTCGGGACGGACTTCTGGCTGGGGCCGACCGGCAAGTACGCCATGAGTATCACCGCCGACAGCGCTGCCCGCATGTGGGATGTCACGGCGGGCGAGGAACTGGAGAGGTGGCCGGTGGGGAACCTGGGGTGGGTCATGTTCTCCCCCGAGGGCGACCGCGTCTACCTCAGCGGCAGCGCAACCAAGGGCTGGCGGGCGTACGACTTTGCCGCCGGGAAGGAAACGATAGCTCCCGCGAAACTGGGGTGCCACACCATGCTCGCCGGGAACCGCGAAAGAATCGCTTACGAGGACGATCACCTCGCGGTCTTCGACGTGACCACCGGCAAAGAGGTCCGCCGAATCCGACGGGAAGGCAAGTGGGACGCCAAAACGGACGCCGCGACGGGCTGGGTCTGCTTCTCGACGGATCGCACCCGGTTCCTCACGGTCCACGCAGACAAGACGGCGTGGGTGAGCCAGATCGATGGGGGCGTCTTCCGTGAAATCGGGCGGGCCGGGTTGCACCATCCGTCAGGTGATAGTACCTTCCGCTGCTTCTCCGCCGACGGGAAGACCGCCGCCGTCGTTTCTCGCGACGGCCACGTCGTCGTGCTGCGGGTGGTGGAACCACTCCCCGCGAAGGACAAACGCTGACCTCTGTGACGTTCGCAAGCGAGGAGATTGTTCGGTAGTCCATCTGGCGATTTCGTTCGTGCTGAGGAGCGTTCCCGTGTCAACAACTTCACTCCCGGCTTCCGCCCACCGGCAGAACGACACATTGGCACACTGGGGCGGTCGAGCCTTCCTCCTGGTCATGATCGTCGGGGGTTGGTTGCTGAACGCCCACGGCATGGAGAACCGGCGGATGGCGGACGAACTGCGAGCGAGGGGGCACACCACCCTGGCGAAGGATCCGTTCAAGAACCCCCTGGATCGCTCGAAGGAACCGCGTCAGTTCGGCCTCTTCCCGACGAAGGCGTACCTCTATGTGGTCGATGGGGTGGAATATCGGCACACCACGTCGGCAAGCTTTTTTAGAGAGGAGATCGACCCGATCGGCAAGACCGTCACCTATCTCCCGGAAGACCCGAACGTCCACCAGGTCGGTGACATTCGACCGAAGGAGGGAGTGCCGTTGTGGGTTGTCTGTGGCATGCTGATCGTTGCCGTCCTCTTCGGGGGGGGACTGACACTCGGCTTCTTCCTGTCCGCGTTAACGTCCACCGTCGAAACCGATCCTACCCGCCTGGGCTGGTGGTTCATCTGGGTTCTCAGTGTCACGCAGGTCGCGATTGCGCTCGGGACAACGACTTTCTTTCGGGTGCCGTTCCTCATCCTTTTGACCCAGTATGTTCCCGCATTCGTGGGAGGTACCGTCGCGGCCATCGTCGCTGTGCGGTTGTTTGCCTGGGGGGCGGGACTCGCGCTGCAGAAGCCTGCGGTTGGGTCAGCCGGGACTCCTGCATCGCGATACGAACCGACGGTTCCCGCTAACTCGGATGCGGAGTTCGGAGGAAACGTCGCGAACAGTGCTCACCCTGCTCCCAAGAGGGCATGGACGAATCACGCATGCGAACCGCTCGTCGAGGAGGAACCTATCCCGGTCGAAGCGAACCCTCACGCTGTAAAACACCCCGAGGTTCTCCCTACAGGTGGCGTGATCATCGCCTGTCCGATCTGCGCGACATTTTTCGCCGTTGTGCCCGACGGCTCGGGGTTCATCACCTGCCCTCACGGCCATTGGTTCACTCCCGATTGTGCAGGATCGGCGCAGAACACGAATACCAATCAGAAGGCGGCCCCCCGTGTCATCGAGGCTCCCGAGCCGCGATACTACTATGTGACGCGCGAGCCGGGCCGAGACTTTGTGGGCATGTTTATCCTGGACGAGATCCGTGGCCAGCTGGCGACTGGCACGTTGCTGGGGTCCTTCCACGCCACGCAGTCGGACGGGCGGAGCTTCAACCAGTTCCAGCGGGACGGCGGCGGCGTCAGGTGGCGAACGCTGGCGGATCTACTGGGCGAACGAGGAGAGACCCTTCCCGACCTCGCGCCGACAGTGCCCTGGCACGTTACCCCCTGTGCCGCCTTGGCCGGGGCGATTTCTTGCCTGCTCGTCGCCAGTGGCACGTTCCTGATCATGCATGTCGTCGGGTTCCTGTGCCTGCTTGCCGGTGCCACGTGGTCTTGGGTCGCCTTCCAAACCAGCACCGAGTCCATTCTGGGCGAACTCATCATCACCAGTATCGCGACCGCGTTTGGGGCTATTCGCGGAGACATTCACGCGGGGACTCCTCCCAACTACAGGAAGACCTACGCAGAAATCGCGGGGAAGGCAGCGAGCGATCTCTGCAGCATCCGAGCTACGAGCGGACCGTTCGAAGTCACCTTTGGACGGCTCGTCTGCCTGTTCATGGCGATGCTACTCGCCGCGCCGGTGATCGTGGTGTTGTTGCTGGTGTGGTTCCGGTAGGAGGTCACAGCCATGACCATTCGGTCCGGGGTACGCCGTCCCGAGGGCAATCGACGAGGGGTCCGTTGTTAGAGAGGAGGATCGACCGATGAGCAAGTCTGGGCATAAGAGCGAACAGGCTGTGCAAGCCAACATGGTGTACGCGGTTAGCGGATGAAGACCGATCAGACCCATTCGATTTGATCCGTCTTCATCCGTCCAATCCGTGTCCGATTCTTCGAATTCGTAGGATCACTTCTTTTTCGGCACCGGCTGGACCGTCAGCGCCGCCGCAGCGGCCTTGACGAGCCAATCGCGGTCACTGTGCTTCGCGGTCCCCTGGATGAGGACGCTCAGCGGGCCGACCTTCGCGGTCGGGGCGATGGTCAGGGTGAACTTCGCCTCGTTCGTGTTCGCCGCGATCTTCACCGGGGCTGCTGTGACGCCAGGAGGGAGGCCGATTGCCGTGAGAGTGATCTCAGCGATGAAGCCTGGCACGCGGGCGGCTGTCACGGTCAGAATCGTCGGCTTGCCTACCATGATGGTGGAGTCGCCCTTGGTCGTCAGCGTGAAAGGGGGCCTGTCCGTGACCGAGAGACCGAGTTGCGTCCACATGGGGCGCGGCGTCACGGGGAGGTTGCCCAGGGCAATCGTCGTCAACGTGCGGACGCTCGCCAGGCGCGTCACCGGCTTGCCGTCCACCGTCGCCTTACCCACGATGGCGAAGCTGACGGGGCCAGCCGGCACGTCGTCGGCCTTGAGGATCAACGTAGTCGAAGGGACGTTCGGCGGAGTCTGGGGGCCAGCAGGAATCGTGATGGTCCCCGAGATGCCCTTGGGGCCGACAACGGCCACTTCGACAGCCCCGGCATAGCCGTTGCGCGTAAGGAAGACCGGAATGGAGATCGTACCACCGCCAGCGGCCACATCCCAGCGATCGATGGCGCACGTTAGAGTGAATTCGGGGACGAAGGGCGTCACGCTGACGCGATAGACCTCGTCGGGGCCGCCCCAGGAGTGGAGGTGTTCGACGCCGATCGTAAAGTCTCCGTCGGCGGCGGCGGTGAAGTCGAGGCGGGGGGCCGCTGCGGGGTTGGTGGCGAGCAGTTGGACGCCCTTGTCGGTCTTGATCGTCATGTAGACTTCGGTCGGCGACAGGAACTCCGATGCGTGGGCTTCGACGATGAACCGCTGGCCCTTCTTGGCGGTGAAGCTGAAGTAATCGATGTCGTCCTTCGTCTCGAACCGCGCGGTCACCGCGCCGGGGACGGTGATCTTCTGCGGCTTCGTCGGGTCGTTGTTCGGCTCCTTTTCGAGTTGCTCGTCGAGGTCGCTCAGGGGCACCATGACGGGCCAGCCGTGCAATCCCGACGCGCCGAGCGGGGCGACTTGGACCGCCGAGACAAGCGGGTCGGTCGGTGCCATGACCTCGACCGGGGCGACGCCCTCCACGGTCGGCCCGGAGAACCTCACCGCCATCTTAGTCCCGCGCTTCAATGCCATCGGCAAGGCGGTCGTGGCGCAGGGGAAGTCGCCGACGCGGAGCCGGTAATGGAAGTCCGGCCCGCCGCGATGGCTCACGTCGCGGACGGCAACGAACACGTCCCCGGCGGACTTGAAAGTATACGTCAGGCGACAGTCGGTCTGGAGGCCCGGCGCGTCGTTGCTGAAGCCGCCGGGCATCTCGTTGCCCGCCGCGTCGATCAGCGTGATCTGCGGGTCAAAGGCGCTGCCGAGGCGCTTGCCGAGGACCTCGAAGCTGAGTCTCTGGTTCGCCTTGACGCTGACCTTGAAGTAGTCGGTCAGCTCGGCGTCGGCCCGCGCTACGACGACGCACGGCGCGGCGATGGCCTGGGCGGTCTTCGTCTCGTTGTTGCCGGCGACCTCCATGACCTGGGGCAGGTCATCGACGCAGAAGAGGCGCGAGTTGGACATGCCGCGCTTCGTCGCCAGACGGATCGTGTGGAATCCGAGCGGCGCGTCCTTGGGCACCTCGACGCGGACCAGGAGGGTGGTCGGCGTCTTGCCGTTGTTCTTCTCCGTCGGGATCGTGACCTTGGCCGGGAAGCTGGTCCACAGTCCGGTCGGGTCGGCGAGGTTCGCCCCCGTGAGGGTCAAGTCGATGCTGGTGCCGCGCTGCACGCCTAACGGGAGTACGGGGTTGAGCGTCGGAGCCTGGGGGTTCGGCGCGGCGGGCGGCTGGGCCATGCCGAGGGCGGGAAGGAGAAGGGCGAACGACAGGGCAAATAAGTATCGCGGCATGGTCGATGGGTCTCGTGGCGGGGAGGCGAGGGAGGATGAAAAAGATTTTAACCCGGCGCGGGGCAGGAGGGAAGGAGGAAAATGGCTTTCGAGGAAATCAGATCACAATCATCGTAGAAATCGGCTGGACGGGCGACAACTCGAGTACGACACCACCGAAGATTGGTATTGCCCGATAATATCTTCGCCGTAAGTTAATTTCTACCAATATTTTATGTTTGGAAAAACGAATAGGCGGGAGATCCCCCGATCTCCCGCCTATCACCCCTTCCCCCACACTTGCGCCAACTTCGTATCCTGCTCGGTCGCAGTCCCCTCATGGGAGGGCGACGGATGTATCTTCTTCTCGAATTCGTGTCCAGGGAAGTCTTGTTGACAGCGAGTCATTCCCTGGACTAAACTGCCTCCCGCCCTCGAACGACCGGATCAACACCTGACGAACCCTCATCTCGAACAGACGATCCCCTAACCCCTTCCTGCCGATGCAAGAAGCCTGGTTCCGACCCAGCGCGTAGTTGGCATGGGCGGGAGATCGACGACCCTCAGGAGCTACTCGGATGAAGTTCTCACATTCTCATCTCGCCGGTGTGTCCCTTGTTTTGTTGCTGGCATTCGTGCCCAAGGCGCACGCTGAGCTCATCCCGTGGGCCTACAACTGGTCGCGTTCCCCATCGGAAATCCACGCGGACGCCCCCGGTACGGGCCGCATCACCCTCAGCGACGAAAGCCAACACTCGGCCGTCGGCAATTCCGACATCGTCGCCACCAACCTCAAGACCTTCAGCACGGCGTCGGACGCGAACCCGGACATCTTCACGGCAAAACATTACGCCACGACTCTGACCCTCACAGACCTGACCTCGGGCACGACGGGGGCGCTGACTTTCACTGGGTTACTCGGTGGGCAACTGACCGCCTCGAGTTCGAACATCGCCAACACCTACACCGGTCTGACGACGCAGCAACTCATCCTCGGCAACACCGTTTTCACCGTATCGATCGGTTCGTACACGCCGCCCGGACCTCCTGATTCGACGAACTTGGGCAGCATCGGCGCTCATACGACGGTTACGGTCTCTCACATTACCCCGGTCGAGTTCATGCCTGAACCGGGCACGCTGACACTATCGCTCCTCGGCATGGCCGCCTTCGGTATCGGCCGCCGGTGGCTGCCACGACGTGGGCGACGAGCGATTTCATAGCGACGTAGGCGCGACCGTACAAGAGCAAATGGTGTGGGGTAGTTCAACGCTCGATCCAGGGCGTTGAGACACCCCGCTATCGCTCAGACCGTCAACACCGTGAGCTTCGGCGCGTTGCCTTGCAAAGTAGTTGCAATGCGATTTTATCACATAAGCCATTGCGGCAATTGGCGTTGCGTCGTCCACTCGTCGATAGAGCCTCCGCGTCGATAGGCAATCTCCGCCGCCAAGCCGACGAGCATCGGTAGAAGTCGCATCCGAGCCAGCTCCCGTTGGGTCGCGCCCAGCGTCACCCGCTGAACACCTCGGAGTCCAGCCACGCCCACAAGTTACCTAGCACCAGCGCTACTCCCACCAGCAGCCGCTCCCCCCCTGCTGCTCGTCCTCGCCAGGCACTGCCCCAGTTGCCGATGGCTCGCCTCGATCCCGAACCGCCTCCGATACGCCCGCACCACTTGGCTCCGGCGTCCACTTTCCCAGCCCGAACGCGATGTACACCAGCGGCTTGCCATCGCGACCCCGCGCCACGCACGCCTTGACGTGTACCGTCCGCTTCCCCCTGTTGCCCTTCTTCTCCCTCTTGGCGTCCAGGCGCGTCCGCTTGGCCGTCCAGCTGTACTCGAACCAGCCGACCTCCACCTTCGGGTCGTAGGGGTGCTTATTGCTAGTCTTGCGCGCGGGTTGATGACGCATGCTCCACCATGGGGTTGGTCTGTTTGGTCACAAACCATAATATGGATGGAGCTTGCGTCGTTTTTTAACGGTTGCAACTACTGTGGTAACGAGGTGATTCGCTGTTTTCGCATGGTTCGCCGGCGCGCGGATGTCGTCTATTCCAGATAGGAGCAATGTCAACCAACCATGCCGAGGCTCTGGAGCCGTTTCGCCGCTATCTCGAGGTGCTCGCTCGCGTGCATCTGGATCCGAGTTTGCGCGGCAAGCTCGATCCGGCGGACCTGGTCCAGCAGACGCTGTTGCGCGCCTGCGCCGCTCTTCCCGAAGTGCGGAACCAGTCGCCCGAGATGTTGGCGGCTTGGCTGCGCAAGATCCTGGCCCGCACTCTGGCCGACACGGTGAAACACTACCACCGCGACCGGCGGGACGTGGACCTGGAACGCTCACTGGAAGCCGACCTGGACCGTTCGTCGAGCGGGTTGGCCGACTGGCTGGCGGCGGACCAGACCTCTCCCAGCCTGGCCGCCGCCCGCAATGAGGAACTTCTCCGTCTCGCCGACGCCCTGGCCGACTTGCCGGAACCGCAACGCGAGGTCGTCATCCTCAAGCACTGCCGGGGACAGACGCTCCAGCAGATCGCCGACCAGCTCGGCAGGACGGTCC
>JANXSH010000726.1 GCA_025356615.1 Planctomycetia bacterium
AGTCCGGCTTGCAAGACGATGCAGCCATCCACGGTGCCCGCGAGGATTCGGCCACAGGTCGCCTTGACGCCGGGCGGCAAGCCCTCGACGCCGAGCTGCACCTCGCCGGTGAAGCCGTCCTGCCGGGTGATCCGCGCGAGGATGACCCCGGCGGTGCCGGGGGCGAGGATCGTCTTGTCCGAATCGAGGTCCATCAGGAACCTCGGCTGACTTCGCGTCACGCGGATGAAGTAGAGGAACCCGGCCCCGCCGCGCTGATGGACATCGCGAATCTGGAGGACGTAGCGCCCGTCCGCCGGGGCGGCCCATCCTTCGATGCGTGAGTCGGACGTGAGGTTGAAGTTGCTGTAGCTCGACGTTCGCTCCTGGTGGTCGTCGTTCTCGATCAGTTTTTCGCCCTTCGGGCCGAGGATGCGTAACACCGAGTCGAGCCGAGAGCCTGCCCGTTGCGCGATCACGTCGAAAGTGAATTTGTCGCCCTTCTTGGCGTCGAACGCATAGCAATCGACATCCTCGTCGGCGTCGATGCAACCGCTGATGGCACAGGGGACGGTGATCTTTTGCGCCTTGGCGAACGTGTCGTTGTCCCCCGCTGCTTCGCGAATCGCGGGGAGCTTGCTGACCACGAGGGGGACAGGATTGCTCTTCAGACCTTTGCCCAAAGGGAGGACGAACCGGCGGCCCCCTTCCGGCTCATTGGGGGGCAAAGTGATCTCCACCTCGGTCGTCGAGAGGTTGAAACCCTGGAGTTTCAGTCTCGTCGTCTTCCCCGGCTCGACGTGCAAGGGCGAGGCGTGCGTGACGAAGGGTCGGTCGTGGATCTCGATGCAGTACGTCCAGTGAGGATCCCCGGCAAAGCGAACGTCGCGGACCTCGAGGAAGTATTCGCCCGCCTGGGTGAACTCGTGATGCAAGAGGGGGTCGGAGGCGTAGTAATTATCGTTGGAGGCCAACACGGTTCCCTTACTGTCTCGCACGAACAGAATCGGGTCGGGAACCTGTTGTAAGTCGTGGATCCGATCGGCGAGCCGATGGCAGAACATATGGAACGTGAGTCCCGTGCCGGCCTTCACTGAAAACTTGAAGAAGTCCACATCCTCGGCTACCTCCAGCGCTCCGCACACCGCAGCAGGCAATGTGATCGGCTGGGCGGTCTTCATCGTGTTGTTGTTCGGTGCTTCGAGGACGATGGGATCGTGGACGACGACGATCTGCCCGAGGGTCGATGCCCCGCGTGGGCTGATTAGGCGGACATCACGCATTCCCGGCAAGGCGTCCGCCGTCGTCTCGAATCGCACGCTCAACCGGGTGATCGGGGTCTTCGCGTCGGCCTTGCCGGCGGGCGGAACAATCGTGCCGACGATGCCGGTGCCTTCGACGATGACCTTGTCCGAGCCTCGGAGGTCGTAGCGCGACTCGAACTCGCACACGCTCGCCTTGCCCACCTGGACGGCCACGGGTCGAATGGCCATTATCATCGGGTAGAACCGCTCCGCTGATCCAACGGAGGACGCCAGTAGCAGGACAAGGATTCCAAGGGGGTATCTCATGGCCGGTTCTCCGCGACAATAGCTATTAGCGAACGAACAGGAAATGCTTGGAGTTCAGTAGCGACCAGGCCAGGTCTTCGTAGAACGCCTTGCGGTCGGTCGTCGTGGCGCGGAGTTTACCCAGGCTGGCCAACTCGGCAGCGGTCGGCCTGCGGCTCAGGGCGGCGAGGTAGAGTGTGTCCATGATTTCCGCGTCGGTCTTCTTCGCGGCGAGCAACTTGGCGAGTCGGCCCTCGGGGTGCGATATCTTGGCCGAGATCGTGTCGCTGTTGAGGGTGTGCAATGCCTGGGCCAAGTTGGGATCGGTGACGCGCTCGCACTCGCACACGCCTTCGCGCTTGGGCTTACCGAAAACACTCAGCAAATAGTTCTCGTACTTCGCGTCCGGCAGATCGATGGCCCGAGTGCCGAGGGGTAGCTTCGTGAATCGGGTCGAGGTGCCGGTGACGGCGTCGATGGCGTCGAGCAGTGGCTCCGCACCGATCCGCTTGACGGTGTAATGGGTGAAGAACCGCCGATCGCCCTCGTTGGCGGGGGTCGGCTGCGAAGAGAGCTGGTACAGGCGAGAGTTCATGATCGTCCGCATGAGGTGGCGGACATCGTATTTGTGCTTGATGAAGTCTTCGGCGAGGGCGTCGAGCAATTCGGGATTGCTCGGCGGGTTGGTCGCCCGCATGTCGTCGAGGGATTCGACGAGTCCGCCGCCTAACAGATAGCCGAAGTAGCGGTTGACGACATTGCGTGCCAAAGCTTTGTTTTCCGGGGCGGTGAGCCAGTCGGCCAGCAGTTCGCGGCGGTCGAGCTTGCCCCCCGTGAGGCGCGCGGGGATCGGCATGCCGAGGATCGCCTTGGGATACTTATGGAGCGTCTCGTCACTCCGAACGATGATGACCGACGGACCACCCAGTTTGCCGTAGCCAGCGCTCGGCTTCGTCGCCACCTGTTGGAAGAAGTCGGCAAGCCCGCGGAAGTCGGCCTGGCTGATACGCTCGAAGGGGTGATGGTGACACTTGGCACACATCACACGCATGCCCAAGAACACCTGTGCGGTCGCCTCCGCAGCCGCCTCGGCTCCCTGGAAGGCGACGAAGTAATTCGCGGGGCCGTTGTCGTAGGGGTTGCCGCGCGCGGTGATGAGTTCGCGGACCATGCGGTCCATCGGCTTGTTCCGGCGGATCGAATCCTTGAGCCAATTGTGCATCGACCACATGCCCTGCTCGCCGAGGGTCGTGCTGTTCGACTTGACCAGGTCCGACCATTTCAAAGCCCAGTAGGCACTGAATTCGTTGACATAGATGTCCTGCGCCGGGTCGCCGGTCAGGCCCAAGAGGCGATCGATGAGTTTCTTGCGCTTCTGGGAGTCGGACGAAGAGAGAAAGGCCAAGGCCTGCTCCACCGTGGGCAGCGTGCCGATGGCGTCGAGGTACGCCCGACGCAGGAAGGTGGCGTCGTCACACAGCGGGGACGGGGCGATCCCGATTTCCTGGAACCGGGCGCGTGCCAAACGATCGATATAGTTGTGATCGACCCACCCGGCGAGCGGCACGGCGCTGGCGAACGGCACGACGAACCGCGAGAGGATGGCGTGGCCGTCGAAGCGGATCATGGCAGCGCCTTGCCCTCGGCCAATGGTTTTGACCACGCCGGACGCGGAGACCTGCACGACGCCTTCATCCGTGCTGTCGAACTTGGCCCACGAGGTGACATCGCGCGTCTTTCCGTTGGTGTAGCGGGCGGTGACGCGCAGCTGCTGGGTCGATCCAATCGGCCCGATACGACGAGCAGGGGAGACCTGGAGTTCGGTCACGGACGGCGCATCGCCGAGAGGGCCGGGAGCGCCGCTGGCGATCCACTGCTCCAGGAGGCGAAAATCGACCGCGCGGATCGCCCCGGATTCGCCCTCGCCTGGCCCGTCGAAGCGCTTGCCGCCCCCGTGGATCACCGCGCCAGTCGCCTTTTGTAGCAAAAGGCTGCCTGCGGGATCGACACTCGAGATGCGCCGTCCGAGGGCGGCGCGGGTGATGGCGAAATGATCCTGGGCCGGCTCGGAGGCGAAAACGGACAGCTTGAAGCCGCCCTGTCCATATTGCGCCGCGTGGCACGCTCCCATGTTGCACCCTGCTTTGGAGAGCAGAGGCACCACTTGATCGGTGAAGCCGACGACCGCCTTCTTGTTTATCCCTGCGACCAGAACGGGAACCTGCACTTCCTTGGAATCGACCGTAACGGTGACGACGGTCTCGCCATTACCTGCGGCGACCAACTGGCCGGATTTGCTGACGAGGACGATACTCGAGTTGGCCGACCGATAGAGCGCCTTGCCCGTCAGATCGGCTGAGTGGTCGCTGAATACTCCCTTGGCGTCGAGGCCGCTCACGACGAGCTGGAAACGCGACAGGTTCCCGTCGAGGTGGATGCGAGGAGGGTTCACCTGGAAAGGGACTGCGGCACTCACCGAGCCGCCCCACGCAAGAAGGGCGATCAGCGCCGACAAGCCAGCGCGGAACCCGTGGAAGGGCGGAATCATGCGACGGCCTCCAGAAGGAGATCAGGCGGGTGGGGGGTACGGCGGTGGGTTGATTCGCAGGTAGGTGTACTGTACCGGGATCGATGAGTGGTGTCAAATCATTAAATATCAACTGGGTGTGGTGTGAGTACAGAAGTAGGAATAAGTGAGGCGCTAACCCAAGCCCACCGGTTGCAACCGGTGGGCTTCGCGAAGAAGCATACCACAGAGGACTCTTCTCCCCATCGAACGAACCATCCGCGCGAGATGTTACATCGTCGTTACCTTCGTGCGGTGAGAGGGGCGCGCCTCTCGTCCGTCTTCTCTGGGGGTCGTATGATAGACCTCGGGCAGAATGCGCGGAGGCGTCATGGATCCATATCGAACCCCCCAGGAATTGGTCGAGGGCCTGCATGCACGGCAGCCTCGCGCCCGAAAGGAGTTGTTCGCCCTGCTCCGTGGGCCAATCGATCGCCTCCTGACCGGCGTGTTGAAACGCTATGGGTTGCATGAGGAAATGGATCTCGTCGTCCTGCACGGCCTGCACCACGCCGAGACGCATCTCCGATTCCGGCCCACCTCCGCCGTGGCCGGCCTGTCCTGGGAGGCGTTCCGGGCCTCGCTCCTCATGCACGTCGCCAAACTCGCCGTGAATCCTCACGGGTCGGCGGGGAATGGACTGATCGGGCCGACCTTGTTGCCCGCCTCGCCGATGGTCGAGTACGAGACGTTCTTCCGGCCCTACGCACGGCTGGGGAGTCAGTTCTTCGGCGGCGACTGGTACGCGGGGCGGTCCGACGACGACGGCACCGTCTGGGTCTTCCTCGCCGACGTGACCGGGCACGGATTCTACGCCTACCTGCTCGCCAGTGCCCTGCCCGCCATCTGGGCACGGTGTTGGCTTTTGCATCCGGGACGGTCGCCGGAGCCTGCGGAGGTGCTGACGGCGATGCACGACCTGGTGAGTGATTGCCTGCCCGATGGGATCTTCCTCGAGTGCCTGTTGGCGAGGCTCGACCCGCGCGGCAAGATGACCTTCTCGCCCGCCGGGGGCGCGCGGGTGATGGTCCGCTACGGCTCCCAATCGCCGGGGATGATGAAGCTGCGCGGCTCGTGGCTGGGGCTGAAAGCGCCGACGTGCGACGAACAGCGCGAGATCCAACTCGGAGCGGGCGACGAGGTGTTGCTCACCACCGACGGCGTGTTCGACCAGCTCGAGGACCACGGCGGCGCGGAGGGCATCTTCGATCGGCCCGCGACGCGAATGACCTCGCTATTGGTCTCCTTCCGCGAAGGGATCGAGCGCTCGCTGGCGAACGAGCCTCAGAAGGACGACATCACCATGGTCCTGCTCCGCTATCAAGACGGCCGGGGCGAAAACGCGGGTCTCGAAGATGGCCCGATCACGCTGCCCTTCCCAGGCGGTAAATCCTCTTTCGGGCGGGGCGATGTTCCAGTGTGACTGTCCGCCCGATGACTGTGCCGGACGGGTGCGAGCCTATCTGGGGGGGGACCGCCGGGCCGGCGACGCGCTGGCGACCAAATTCGGCGGACTGGTGCGGGCGGTCGTGGCGAAGGTCATGGGGCCGTCGCGGCGCGAGGAGTGGGACGACGCCTGCCAGACGATCTTCCTCCGGCTCTTCACGAACCTCCATCGCTGGGAACAGCGGTGCCCGTTCTGCAAGTGGCTCGCGGTGGTCGCTGCACGGCGCGCGATCGACATGGGGAAGCTGCCGCAGCCGCAGGGACGAGTCCCGCTGGAGCAGATCCCGGACCCTCGACCGGCCCAGCCGGACCGCGAGACGATCGAGCGGATCGAAACGCTCGTCGCCCGGTTCCCCCCGGAGTGGCGGCAGGTGTGGGACGGCTGGCTCCAGGGCGACCGCCGCGAGGATATCGCGGCCCGGATGGGCAAATCGCTCCGCACGATCCAGTATTGGCTCGCCGAGATGCTCGACACCCTGCGCGAGAACCTGGCCGACTGACTCACTCGTAGCACAGGCGTCTCGCCTGTG
>JANXSH010000736.1 GCA_025356615.1 Planctomycetia bacterium
CCTCGACGCCGCGCGTCTGGGCGTCGTGGAGCGCGGCGGCAAGGGCGAGGTGGTTACTGTAGATGCCGCCGAAGATGGCGATGCGGGTCATCGTGTTCCCCCTGCCTCGCCGCTCTCCCCCGACGGGTTCGCGCAGATCGCCCCGTACTGGTAGCACGTCCAACACGCTCGATGCCTGAGCGCGAACGGCTTCACTGCCGACGCCAGGTCCGGCCCGAGGACCGAGTCGGGAGCCTCCAGGAGGATCGGGCAGACGTGTACCCCACGATCGCTGACGACGCGCGCATGGCTGCACAGCAAGCGTCCTGCGTCGAACCCCTCCATCATTTCCGGCGTGACGAACTCCTCGTCGTCGTAGCCTCGCTGTCGCGCCGTCTCCGCGCCGAGTCGCAATGTCGGGAGGATCTTGATACGCGGCCTGGTGTACCCGCGCCGCTTCAGCATTTCGACGAACCTGGCGAAGAGTGTACCCTCCTCCTGCTCGTCGTCGGTGCGCGCGACAGTGATGAGCGGGAGGAAGCCGTGCCGTAAGAGGCGCTCGACGCCCTCCATCGCGCGGTCGAAGGTGCCTTCGCCCCGGATCGGGTCGTTCATGGCGGCGTCGTAGCCGTCGATCGAGACGCGGATCTCCAGGCTGTAGATCGAGGCCGCCTCCGCGCGGGCGAGGCGCTCCAACCACTCGTCCCGGAGGACCGTGCCGTTGGTCAACACGGTCGCCGGGCCGAACCGTAGCGTCGTCTCGAGGATCGGCACGATGTCCCGATGCAAGAACGGCTCGCCGCCGGTGAAGTAGTACTCCTTCACCCCGAGGGCCTGCGATTGCACGAGGGCACGCTCGACGGCTGCTTTCTCCAAGTATCCGAACGATCGATTGTGTGGACTACAGCTAATGAAGCAGTGGTGGCACGTCAAATTGCAATGCGTGCCGGTCAATTGGAACCAGAGCTGGTCGAGGTGAGACAGGGCGACCTCGGGCGCGGGCCGATCGAGAAGGGGGAGGGGGATGCTCATGGCTCAACCTTTCGCCGCCTTGTAGAGGTCGAGGTTGGCCTTGCCCGCGACCAGAGTGAACACCTCGCGGACCTGTCCGAAGCCCGTCTCGAGAAGGAAGTTCGGGTTGCGGCCATAACTCTTCATCCCGAGGATGAAGAAGCCCGGCTCGGGGGTCTTCAGCGTGTTCGCCCCCTGTGCCGGGATGCTCAGGCAGTCGCCGCCCGCGTGCTTCGAGAGCGCCGCCGCGAGGTTCATCGGCCCCATCGAGGCGTAGCACTCGTGGACCTGCAATTCGCGGTAGATCCGATTGTCCGGCTCGTAGCCGACGTTGCCGATGATGCGATCGACCTGCCAGGATTTGTCATGCCCGTTGACCGAGGCGGACACCGTGAAGCCCTCTTTCCCTTGCTCGATCGCCTTGACGATCGCCTGGGAGTAATACTCGACGTGTCCCTCGCCGCGCGTCGCGAGCATGTTCGCCTTGCCCGCGAGGAGGTCGCGCTCGCGCAACGGGTCGTTCACGATGCGCTTGATCGGCGTCGTCCCGACACTTCGCGCGAGCCATAGGATCCACGTCGAGGGGTGTTCCCGCGCGAGGCTCGTAAGGAGCGTTACAGAAGTCGCCGCCGAGAACCCGCCGCCGACGACGAGAGTCGTGCGGTCGGCGTAGTGGTCGCGCCGCTTGCCCAGGATGTCCTCGACGTTCCAGGCGATCGCGCCACGCGCCGCGATCTCGCCGAGCGCCGGGATGCCCCCGTCGCCGAGGTGTCGCGCGTTGCCGTAACATCCGGTGCAATCGAGGATGACATCCGCCTCCTCGACGAACTCCTTGTTCGCCCCGTCGCGCAACAACAGCCGGAACGGCTGCTGCCCTCGCTTCGGATCGCCGACGCCTTCCTCCTTGAGGTAGCCGCGCCGACCCACCCGGACGACATTCGTGTTCGTGACGAAACACTCACGCAGTTGAGGCGAGTTGACCAGTGGCTCGAGGTAGGCGGTGAGGTGTTCGAGTCCGGTCAGGATGTCCGCGTCCGCAGGCAGTTTGCCGCGCGGGTTGTCGGCCCGGAGCGTCGCTCTTCCCAGGGGTGTGGTGTTCATCCCGAAGGGCGTAAAGAGCCGGATGTGCCCCCATTGGCGGAGGTTGTCGCCGACCTGCCCGCGTTCGTAGACTCTGACGGGCATGCCGAGGCTCGTCGCGTAGAGGGCCGCCTCGACGCCGACCGGCCCCGCGCCGAGGACCGCGATTCGTAGGGGACCAGTCCGTGACATGGTGCCGACTCCTGCCGTGCTTCTGATCCAACCCGACATCAGGCATGGTAGCGATTCGTCGAGTCATCGCAACTGTGCCGTGCCGAAAACCTCACCCCCCTCTATTTGCAGGCACTGGTATCTACGCAAAGGAAAGGTGAAGCCGGTGTAAGACCGACCCCACCCCCAGCCTCTCTAAAAGGGAGGGGGAGCAA
>JANXSH010000631.1 GCA_025356615.1 Planctomycetia bacterium
GTTCCGAACCCCCGAATACAGCCCCTGGACAGGGGGCGCTCGCCAACGGCGTAAATCCTAACTTTGATCGATAGAATCAAGAAGACGACACGGACGACGAAGAGGAAACCGCTTTACCCACCGAGTGACAGGCCATGGCCATCGCCACCTGCCGGGTGCCGCCTCACTCCTTCTTGTCTTCGGCTTTCGGCTTCGCCGCAGGTGCCCTGAGGTAGCGGTCGGCGTATTTCAGGAAGGTCGGCCAGTTCGGCCCGGTGGTGTGGCCCCCGGCATGTTGGCGGAAGGCGACCTCGCCGCTGACCAGGGCGGTCTCCTGGGCCGGGAACTCATCGGCCCCCAGTCCCTTCTTGCCCAGCAGTTCGTACACCGGCCCCGCCGCGACACCGGCCATGAACATGCCTCGTGCGTCCACCCAGCCGCCCTCGACCTTCTCCGACCCGACGCTGATGAATACCGGACGCGGGGCACACAGCGCCACCAGCTCGTGGGCATCCACCGGCAGATCCCTGGCCGTCAGCGGGCCGGCGTACTTCAGGTAGTTGCCGGCCATCCAGTGGTACTCGCCCGAGCTGGCTACGTTCTCCACCTGCTCGCCGAAGAGGCGACGGTGCAGCTTGACGCCCCCCGCCCCGGAGGAGCCGATGAACCCGATGGCGAACCGCTCGTCGTAGGCCATGGCGACGACCGCCGCCTTGCCGTAGCGCGAGAGTCCCTCGATGCCGACGCGCCTGGCGTCCACCGCCTTGTCGGTCTCGAAGTAGTCCAGGGCACGGCTGGCCCCCCAGGCCCACGCCCTCAGCGCGCCCCAGTCGTCCGCCTTGCGCGGCTGGCCCTTGTTGCATAGCCCGATGATGCCTCTCGTCAACCCCGCACCGTCGTCCGCCTGGATACTGTTGGGGACGATGATGGCGTAGCCCCAGCCCTTGGCGAGGACTTGCTCCTGCCAACTGCCCTTGCGAGCCGGTCCGCCCCCACCGAACCCGAATTCCATCATGACCGGGACCGGCCCCTTGGCGTCCGCCGGGGTGGTCACGGTCAGTTGGATATTCACGGCGACGTGCGTGTAGGAGGAGTTATCGACGCGGCCCACGAGCCGCTTGGTGACAACTGCCAGCTCGCCGACCTTCGCCTCGTCCGTGGATTTCACCTCCCACTTCACCTTCGGCACCGTCTTCGGGACTCGTCCGTAGACCTCCCGGTCGAAGTCCTCCACGATCTCCTGCCGTCGCCGCTTCCGCCACGCCTCGGCCGTGTCCACCTTCTTTCCGTTCGCGAACACGAGGGGGTCGGGCAGGTCTGGGTACGGGTTGGCCTTGGACTCGTCATAGTTGGCGGCATTCTTCGCCTTCTGGTTGAAGCCGTCCGCGCCCCTGCGAAGCTCTTTGATCTTCAGGAGGTTCAACATCCGCTTGTGATCTTCTTGGGCGCTGAGTTTCGCCGGCGGGCCGGGCGCGTCGTCGGCGCGGGCCGTCCAGGACACCAGGAGGGATAGGAACAACAGGCTCGTGGAGAGTCGCATAGGGGAAGCCTCAGCCAGTGCCAGGTCGCCCGGCACTACGGCAGGCCGAGACATCCATCAATCTAGCGAGGAACAAGACCCTGTCCATCTGAGCAGTCGCCCGATGATGCCGATTGTCGGCGGAACGCAATCGCGAATTCCCATACCCTCTGATAGAATGCGCTTACGTCTCCCTCCATTGGAACCTCACTCATGACCATCCCCACCTACTATCGGCGCTGGGTGGCGTGACTCTCGAGAGGGCCGACGTTGCTGAGAGTTATCGTTGGCGTAAGGAGTGAAGGATGCAGACACAGTTGTACCTGACGCCGGCCGATCATGGCCGGGTGCTGTCGTGGGACGAGTTCGCCAGTGCGGATGCGGAGGAGGGCTATCGCTATGAGATGATCGAAGGGAGGGTCTTCGTGTCTCCGGCAGCAAATGCGCCCCACAATGCGTTCGAGATTTGGCTCCAACTAGTGCTGACTGACTACGCTCGAGAACACCCCGAGGTTCTTCAGTACGTTACCCCGCGCGCTCGCGTGTTCTTGCCGGACCTCGAGGAGGAGGTCACGGCCCCGGAGCCGGACGTGGCGTGCTATGCGGAGTTCGCCCCC
>JANXSH010000738.1 GCA_025356615.1 Planctomycetia bacterium
TCTGGCAGTTCTTCAGCCACTTCTTGACGATGTCCGACGTGTAGTCGCCGTAGCTGAAGCCGCAACTGACGGCCGCAGCCGTCAACGCGGGCCGACCCTGCCCGCGTCCGCCGCCGCCGAAGGCGAGGCTGTACTGGACGCCGCCCTGGTCGTCGGTCGAATCGACGAGGTATTTCTGGGCCATCTTGATCGCCGCGTTCGGGACGATGATGCCCGCGTTGCGCGCCGCCCGGAGCGCCTGGACCTGGGTGATGGTGACGGAGCCTTCGTCGAAGTTGCTGCCGTCCTTCGCCGAGACGTAGCCCCAGCCGCCCCGGTTCGTCTGCGCCTCGTGCGTGAACTTGGCCGCCTTCTCGAGCAGCTCGACGAGCTTCTCGCGGCGGCGGACGTTCTCCTCTTCGCCGACGACGCAGCTGAGGAACAACAGCGAGAAGCCGTGGCCGTACATATAGCGACCGCCCTCGGAGGCGCTGGCGGGGTTGCCGATGAGGCCGTTGGGCTGGACGCGCTCCATGAGCCAGTTGGCCGCGCGGCGGATGTTATCGCGATACTTGCCCTCGCGGATGGTGCTGCCCTCACAGAGCAGGGACATCCCGCCGAGTGCGGTCATGGAGACGGCGTACTGACCGTTGACACCCTCCCAGTGGCCGTCCTTGAACTGGTTCTTGGCCATCCAGGTGAGACCCTTCTTGACGGTCTCCTGGTACTCTTTCGGGATCTCTTCGCCGCGCGCGGACATCTGGGACAACACGAAGCCAGTCAGCAAAGCACTTATCAGAAAACAAGTTCGGCCGAGGGATCGCATGTTCGAGGCTCCTTCGACGGTGCCCACGTTCGAGTTCGGGATAGACCTCCGAGGAGGTCTAACGAGTTTCCCCTAGCCAACACTGACGAACCAGCCACGGATTCCTCACACAGGTTGAGTAAGAGTCTTCACGAACGATCGCCGCCCAACCCATCCCATGAATCCGCCTCACAAAATCATTCAACCACTTCATCCCGCGCGAAGCAAGTGGGTGGCCTAGATTTCCCAATGCGCATGGATTGCCCAGGCGTCAAAATCGGACCGAGAGAAGAGTGTTCCTCCTACCCCGGCAGGATGAGTCGAGCGGAGCGACTCGTATGGGGTCGAGCACAGAACAAACCACGCGCCGACACAATGAACGACTGGCCGAGGTCGATGCGACCGCCGCTCGCAAGATCGATCCGACTCGGCACCCCCGTCCTCGTCGCGAGCCTGGGCTCGGTTGCTAAAACACTTTACCCTTCGGGGACCAACCGGACACAAAACGTGGAAACAACGTCACAGCCGGGGTGGGAGCCTGTATGAGGATGTGTAACCAGCGTGAGCCCCGATTCCGCCCGAGCAGCTTGGCCCCCCTCGAGGGCTCCTTCATGGCCGAGCATTCTTCCTTGCGGGAGCGGAGCGGAGCGACCACGAGGGCCCCTGGCGAATCTGTCTTCCCTTCCTCCTGGAGTAGACCATGTTCATGTCGTTCTTTCAGTCCTGGATCAGTGGCGGCGGCCGATCCGCTCGCTCCGCCCGCCGACGCGCGGCATCGCCGCCGAAGAAGCCGCGGACGCGGCTGACCCTGGAGGCTCTCGAGGACCGCCTCGTGCCGACCGTTGTGTTCAACCCCGTGTTCGGCGCCGAGACCTACACCGGCTCCCATGACGGCATGCAAAACCCCCCCGTCCACTTGATCTTTTCGGGGGATGGCTGGAATACAACGCAGGGCCGGCAGGACGAGCAAAAGATCATCACCGCCACCAAGAACATCCTCAGCGGCCCGTACCTGAGTGGGCTGACGCAGTATGGCAGCGACGGCAAGGCTACCTACGTCGATAGCTGGAACACGTCCATGAGCGTGCCGGTTGATCCCAGCAGCGGTACCGACTCCGACTCCGTCCAGAACCTCCTTCAGATATCGATCTCCTTGCAGAGCCTCGGTAATGGAACCAAGGACCTGCCGGGGAACGCCGATTTGCGGCACGCCCCCATTTATGTGGTCATCTCCGATACGACAACCTCGAATGGGTACAACGGCGGGTGGAACGCAAAGGGGACCTATAGCGAAGCCACCGCGTACGGGAGGTATAACGCGAACATGCACATGATCTGGCTCGGCACGAGTCAGAATGGTAGCTCGGTGAACGTGGACTTTCTCACCGCCGGGCTGTCTCACGAGTTCGCGGAAAAGATCTCCGATCCAACCGGCAAAGGAAACATCACTCCGCCGAGCACCTTGCCAGCTCTCCTGGCCACGCCCGGGGGCAATCAGAACGGCGACTACGAGCCCGCCCCCGCCAGCCAGGCCCACTACACTTACCGGCTGGGTGCCGACCTCGTGCAGCCTTACTGGTCCATAAAGGACAATGCCTTCATCGTCCCCGACGGCAACGCACAAAAAATCTACCTCCAGCCCGTCTGGAACGGAACCAACTTCAGCGGCCAATACGACCTCGGCATTTCCTTGTCGGGCAACACCAACCAGCTCACCATCGACCAGAGCGCCAGCCCACTTCAGGCAGGCGGCGTCGCGGTCAAGCTGAACTCGGGAAGCGCCTCCTTCGACACCAGCGCGATCCGCAATATCAATGTCTCCTCGGGCGACGGCCAGCATTCGGTGAACGTGGCCAGCCTGCCCAGCGGTGTGACTTTGAACGTCACCGGCGGCAGCGCAAAGAGCAACGATACCGTCACGGTCGGCTCCAATGGCTCGCTGGCGAACATCTCTGGCACGGTTAACGTGAGCAATACTTCTGGCCGGACCAAGCTGATCGTCTCGGACTACAACGATTCCGCGGGGCAATACGTGGACGTTACGGCCGATCAGGTGAGGTTCAGCGGCCTGGCGCAGGTGAATTACACGGGCGCCTGGAGTGCGACCTCGGGGGTGACTTCGCTGGAGGTCCTTGGCGGCAAGGGCGGCAACGTTTTCAACGTGTATGGCACCGCCGCCAACACGCCCCTGACGCTTAGCCCCGGGTCACAATCTTTCGGCGTGGGCAGCAACACGGTCGATATTTTTGGCTCCAGCAGCGCGGTCACAGTCACGAGCACCGCCAACGACTTCGTAGTCGTCGGCAACGGCTCGCTCGCCGGCATCGGCGGCCCGGTCAACGTCAGCAACGTCTCCGGTGGCGCGGATTCGCTGACCATCAATGACTTCGCCGACAGCAACGCCCGGTCGATCAACATCAGCAGCAACGCGGTGAAGTTTGCCGCGACTGCTTCCGATCCCGCGGTCACCATCAACTATACTCCCCCTTCGTCAAGCATCGCGCCCGGCGTCAAGCAACTCACTATCTTCGATGGTCCGGCCGCCAACGACATCACGGTCGATAGCGTTTCCCCACTGGCCCTGGTGACCATCGATGGCGATACCCAGGACACGCTGACCGGTGCAGCGGCGGACCAGGTGCAATTCATTCCATTCCAGACGTAACAGCGGGCCGGGCGGCCAGGACGCGCCAGCGGGGCCAAAGTGCCCCGCTGGCGCATAGCCTCGCGGGCGGTGACACGATCTTTTCTTACCTCGGAGACAAAGCCATGATCCCCACGAACTCCTTCGACGAACGAACAACGCCCTCCAGCCCCTCGGCCGCTCCGCCGCGCGACGCGGAAGGATGGAACCAGTTCGGCATCGCCCGTCTGGGCCAGCGCGATCCGGCGGGCGCGCTCGATGCGTTCGGCGAAGCCAGGCGACGCGATCCCGGCTCCGCCGAAGCCTGGAACAACAGCGGCCTGGTCCGGCAGATCCTCGGCCGACTCACCGAGGCCGTCGCCGATTTCGACCAGGCCCTGGCGCTCCGGGCGGCGTACCCCGAGGCGCTGAACAATCGCGGCCGCGCCCTCCAGGGGATGGGCGATGAGGCCGGCGCCCTGGCCGAGTTCGACCGGGCCCTGGCCTGCGCCGGTGGCCCCTTCGCGGCCTCGGTCCTGCACAACCGAGGCGGGTTGCGGCAGGCGATGGGCGATCCGAAAGGAGCGCTGGCCGACTTCGACCGCGCCCTGGAGATCAACCCGGATCAGGTCGGTACCCGGCTCTGCCGCGCCACGGCGCGCAAGGAAGCGGGCGACTTGGAGGGGGCGCTAGCCGACGTCGAGCACGCGCTTGGTGACTTGCCGGCCGAAGAGGCGGCCGCCGCCTATCACTGCCGAGGCGGCATCCGCGCGCTGCAAAACGACTTCACCGGCGCCGTCGCCGATTACGACCGGGCCCTCGCCCTCGAGCCCGACAATGTGTGTTTCTACGTTTCGCGGGGCAACGCGCGCTATCATCTGCGGGACCGGCGCGGCGTGATCGATTACCGCATCGCTTTCCGGCTCGATGCGGACGGCGCGGCTCGCGAGCTGGTCCGCGCCTTGACGATCCTGGACGCCCCGGACGTGCTGAGGAACTGCGACAAGCACCTGCGTCTGAACGACAGGGACGCGATCGCCTATGCCCGCCGTGGACTAACGCTGTTTTTGATGGGCCGCGAAGTGGAGGCGGAAGCGGACTTCGTCCGCAGCCGCGAACTGGTCCCGGACATGGCGGTGTGTCTGTCCTGGGTGATCGATCGGCTGCGCGCCCGTATCTCCGCCTTTGAGCTGCTCTTCCCGCCAGCTCACTCCGATACTATTCTCCTTCGGTAATGTCTTGAAAAGCGGCGGCGCTTCGGCCAGGGTAATGGGGTGCTCGATCGATCGCACTGTCATCCTGACGCGGAGAGCCAGCTATGCTGCCGCCCCCGCCCCGGAACCGACTCATCGACCCCTCGAAACACGTCGATCTGGCTACGATCCCAGCGTAGCCGGTGGCGAGTCAGAAGGACCGGATCGCGCCGCCGGCGATCGAGCCCCTCCGGGGCTGCGGGGTGCTCCGGCCGGAGTTGCTCCGGCCCGTGTGGAGGAGCGGGGAGCGACCTTTTCGCCAAAGCGTTTGCCTCGGTCCGACAATCCGTGGGCGATAAGACCGAAGCGCGCGAGGCTCCTCCTCGGAACACCTGCACCAACGAACCGCGACTCATGCCCCAGGCGTCGAGGTGCCGTCGGAGCCGCGCGGCGTCGGCGTGATCCAGTACCAGACGAAACCGCCGGCGGCGACGATCGCGCACGCCACGGTGATCGCGCCGGGCCAGCCCAGCGATGATCGAGCGAGTACCGGAGTCAGCGTCGGCGATATGAGGCCGCCGAAGTTGCCGAAGGCATTCATGAAGGCGGCGACTAGCCCGCGATTGCGCCCGCCGATGTCGGTCGCCGTCGTCCAGAAGACGCCTTCGCACATGCCCAGCGCGCCCATCGAGACGGACAAGGCCAACACGACGTTCGACTCGGATCGGGCCGACACCGCGACGAGTGCGGCAAGCGCTGCGATCCCCATCCCCGTCATTACGATGACCCGGCGACCTCGCGCCACCCCGATCCAGCGGCAAATGCTGTCCGTACACAGCCCGCCGAGCGCCATTCCGGCGGCTTGGGCGAGCGTGATCCAAAACGAGTCATTCCGAGCATCGACTTTGTTGACTCGAAGCACTTCCTTGAAATAGTAATCCATCCAGTAAAAGAACAAGTATTGGAAATAACCGAACGCGGTGTAGCTGAGGGAAATCAGCCAGAGTTCGCGGCGCTTCAGGATCGACCAATCGACCGGCGCTCGCATGCTTGGCGTCTCGACCGCCGGTGCGTGCGAAGGCACCAGTCGCGAAGCGGTCAAATGCCAGACGACTCCGAATCCGACCAGTGCGGCCCCCGACACGAAGAACGCCCACGGCCAGGTCAACCGATCGATCAATAGGCCGAACACAGGGTAACAGAAAGCGATACCGATGAGCGCTCCAGCCGTCACCATGCCGTTCGCGGTCGCTCGGCGACTGGGCGGCATCACGTCCGAGACGACGTGAGCGGCTCCCGGATGGAGGGGCGTGTTCCACAAGCCTGCGAAGCCACGGATCAAGAGCAACCCGATCCAGAGTTGCAACGGGGTGTGAGCGACCCAGTCTAGCAGGCCGGTCAGCCCCGCGAATATGCCCATGCCGAGTCCGAGGACCGTCAGCGCGCGGACCGGGCCGATTCGATCGATGAGCCACCCGCCGGGGATCATTCCGAGCGTGTAGACGATCAAGAACGCCGTATAGACCCAGCCCATGCGAGTTTCGCCGATGCCGCCCTCGCCGATGAACACTTCTGCTCCCGCCACCGAGATGGCGATCCGGTTGAAATGGGCCAGCCCGGCGAGAGCCATCAGCAGCAAGATGATCGACCAACGCGACCGGTTCGATTGCGGATTCATGTCCCTTCGGCTCTCTCGTTAGGAATTTTATGGGTCGAGGAGGCGCACCGATTCAATCGAGGTCTGGCGTCTGGTAGATGACCTGCCCTTTGACGCGAATCTCCACTTCCACCAGGTAATCCTTCAGCCTCGCCACGTTCACCGTCATCCCCAATCCGGGCGCGTCCGGGACGTGGATGAACCCATCCTCGTCGAGTTCGATGTGGTTGGCGGTCAGCTCGATCGCGAGGGACTTCGGTTCGACCGGGTATTCGGCAATCACATCGTCCTCGAGTCCCGCGAATGGTTGCAGCGAGGCGCTGAGCTGGAGGTGCGAAGTGAAGGTGTGATTGACGTAAGTAACGCCGCGAGCGTGAGCGTAGTCCGCGACACGTTTGGCGACGCTGAGGCCACCGATGCGTCCGGCGTCGATTTGCACGTACCCGATAGCGGCGTAATCGATCATGTGCCGGGCCATGTGGAAGTTGTGACAGCCTTCGCCGCCCGCGAGTTTCACAGGGGCCGCCCGCAGGGAGAGTTGCTTGTAGGCTTCCAGAGCGCCCGAAACGAACGGTTCTTCGAGCCAGGTGGCGCGGACCTCCCGCAAAGCCTTCACCCGTTTGCTCGCGGCATCGACATCGTCTCGCCAAACGGTCCCGATGTCGATCAGCAGGGTTCCGTCCTCGCCCAGACCTTCCCGCGCCGCCTTGAATTGTTCGATGTCGGCTTCGACGCCGTTTAGCCCGATCGGCCCCCAGCCGAACTTCGCGGCGCGAAATCCTTTCGCGCGCGTTCGACGCCCTTTGTCGTAGGTCTCGCTCGGGGTGTCGCCGAACAACATCGAGGCGTAGGGCATCTTAGGATAGGCGGTCTCGTAGCCCAGTAGGCGATAGACCGGCTCGCCGAGTCGCTTGCCGAGCAAGTCCCAAAGGGCCGTGTCGATGCCGGAGAGCGTGTGGTCCGCTTGCAAGAGGTCGAGACTCTGGTCGCGCACCAGGTCGCCGATGCGCCGGATGTCCGCGACATCGTCGATCGATCGTCCGAGTACCGAAGCTCGTACCGGCTTGCAGGCGCTGTGCGACATGGGACACACGAACGCGGCGATCGAGGGCAGTGGGGCGGCTTCGCATTCGCCCCAGCCGGTCAACCCGCCGGCACGCACGCGCACCAGGCAGGCGTCTTGGCTGCCGTCGCCGATGTCGTACACCTCGGGCATCGACAGGTAGAAGAAATCAACCGCTTCGATTTTCATCTGCACTTTCGGTGAAAGCGTTGGGAATAGGACACGGCGTGGATCGCGTGAAGGATGGCGGCTCTCGGGTCAACCGGACCTACTCCGATTTCCCGCGCTTGTACGAGACGAGGAACAGCTGACTGCCCGCCTTTGTTGCGAACTCGGTGGGCCGGCCCTTGCCGCTGAGGTCGTAACAGACACGCAGCGTATCACCCGTCCGTTCGTAGATGGCCAGGATCTTCTTGCCCTTGTTCGGGCCTTCGGTGCCGGTGATGTCCAGCGTCCTGGGTTTCGCTTTCGGATCCAGCTTGCAGGTGCCCCGGTCGATTCCCTTCCCCACCGTGACGGTATACTTGTCGTCCTCGAGGACGAGCTTGATGGTCTTCACGACTTCGTCAGGGAGTTTCTTCCCCGCCAGCTCGGCCGACGACGGCAACCAGGTGCCCTGAAGCGATCGGTTGGCGTCCTTCGCGTCGTCGCTCCAAGAGCAGTAAACGAGCGACAGAACGATAGCGAGGGCAGCGATCGATCTGCGGATCATCGGAGGTCTCCCAAGGGAAAAGGGAAGGGAATCGGCGTCGTCGGAGTAGCCGGCACGCTTTGCTGAGGACACGTCATACGGGATGATACGACAAGGCACGAGAAACCGTCAACGGCGAGTACGGTCTGCTCCAGTTCCGGGTGTGGCAATACTTCCGGGAGGGGCATACCAGCGGAGGACTTAGCCCGACGCGCCAGCGAGGGATGGCTTTCACGTCCCCCGTCGTGGCCTGCTTCCCTCGCTCGCGCGTCGGGCTTAGAAATCCCCATCCGATTGCCCCTCCCGAAAGATTTGCCACACCCCCAGTTCCAGGGTGCCACACGGAGGCCGGGCCCGGAGAGATGCCCCCTCTACTCGTAGTTAATAAACTCACTCAGATCCTGGAGAATGGCGGAAAAGAGCCAGGCGGAGTGAATCTCCGCACGGCCACACCGCGTATCGCGCCGACGGTCGATTCGCGGTATGCAAGTGCAGTGAGAGCAACGCATTCTCACCCGACGAGGGAACAGAGTATGGGAACATTCATGAGAGTTTTCTTCACCGCCACGATGCTTCTCGGTATCGTGGCTTCCGTCGCGTTCGGCCACTGGCAAAAACAGACGATCGACTCGGATGCCGCTTTTCGGGGTGTGAGTACCGTAAGTCCGAAGATCGCGTGGGTCAGTGGCACGAAAGGGACGTATGGACGAACCATCGACGCCGGCAAGACGTGGACCGTCGGGAAAGTACCGGGCGCGGACAAACTCGATTTTCGGGATGTCGAAGCTTTCTCGGAGAGTACGGCCTACCTGCTGAGTGCCGGACCAGGCAAGGATTCTCGGATCTACAAAACGACCGACGGCGGCAAATCGTGGTCTCTTGGATTCGAGAACTCCAACCCCGCCGCGTTCTTCGACGCCATCGCCTTCTGGGACGACAAGAGTGGCATTGCCCTCAGCGACCCTGTAAAGGGCCGATTCGTTCTCATCGCCACCGAGGACGGTGGAACGAACTGGAAACGGCTACCAGAAAAGAACCTCCCCAAGGCACTGCCGAACGAGGGAGCCTTCGCTGCCAGCGGCACCTGCCTCGTCACGCACGGCAAGAACGATGTCTGGTTCTGCACGGGCGGAGCGAAAACATCCAGGGTCTTTCACTCGAAAGATCGGGGGCAGAACTGGACCGTATGCGAAACTCCGATCGATGCCGGTATCGAGTCGGCTGGCATTTTTTCGATCGCATTTCGCGATCTCGATCATGGCGTGATCGTCGGCGGCGATTATCGCAAACCCGACGAAACCAAGGGGGTGACTCGGGCGATCACGAGCGATGGCGGAAAGACATGGACCGCCGTCGCTAAAGCGCTCCCCTTTCGCTCCGGCGTCGCCTGGGCGAAAGATCGGTGGATCGCGGTAGGCACGTCGGGTTCCGACTTTTCCTTGGACGACGGAGTGACCTGGAAACCTCTCGACAGCGAAAACTACAACAGTGTCGGATTCGCCTCGACCGGAGTAGGCTGGGCCGTCGGGCCGAAAGGCCGAATCACACGATTCACGAAATGACTCCACAGAATCGCGACATGAATCCAGGTGTGTCGGGATAGCCAGGGAGAGTGTGTAGAGCGACTACCCCACAGTTCTCGAGACCGCCACACGATCACATTCCACTGAATCTCGTATTTTCCCTCCTAGATATCCACCACGGGCGCATATCCTCTCTAACGGCCCTCGCGCCGATGACATCCGATCCTTCCGTGGACATCGCCCCTTTTCGAGTGGGAACGATTCTCGCCCGAAGTGGCGTTCTCCAACTCCTGTGGTGAAGCATGCCTGAAATTGCCATGTGTCCCGATGCCACCATGCTGAAACACTTCATGCTCGGCGAGAGTCCGTCGGCAGACCATGAGGGGTTGGCGGGACACATCGAAGGGTGTCCGAGGTGCCTGGCTACTCTGAAGACGCTGACGGCGGAAGACACGCTCGTCGATGCCGTTCGCGCTCAGGAGACGATGCCCGAGGGCGTCGAGCAGGAAGCGGTTCGGCGGCTGGTGGTCAAGGTGCGGTCGATGCTACCGGCGGCTCGGAGTCCGGTCGATCGAACACTCGATTCGGCGACCCCCCCTGTTTCTGGCCTGGGGAACGATACAGAGGCGCTCGGAGCCAGCCCCGACACCGGGGACGAGGACGACGACGATGGCTTCGCGCCGCCACAGGCACCCGATGAACTCGGTCGGCTCGCGGGATACCGCATACTCGAGCTGCTGGGTGTCGGCGGCATGGGAAAGGTCTTCCTGGCCGAGGATTGCCAACTGCATCGCAAGGTCGCCTTGAAAGTGCTGAAAGGAGGGCTTGCCCGCAACGCCAATTCGCGCCAACGATTCCTCCAGGAAGCACGCCTCGCGGCGGCGATCGAGCACGACCACATCGTCCGCATCTATCAGGTCGGCGAAGATCGCGGCATCCCCTTTCTGGCGATGCAACTCCTCAATGGCCTGAGCCTCGAAGAGGTACTCAAGCGTCAGGGGACGCTGAAAGTCCCGCAGGTACTCCGCGTGAGCATTCAGATCGCCGAGGGGCTGGCCGCAGCACATCAACAGGGGCTGATCCACCGCGACATCAAACCGGCGAACGTCTGGATCGAGCCGACCGGTGGCGGGCGCGTCAAGATTCTCGATTTCGGCTTGGCCCGCAGCACCACTGGCGACGTACACCTGACACAGAGCGGCATGATCCTGGGAACGCCGACGTACATGCCCCCGGAGCAGGCGCGGGGCGAAAGAGTCGATCACCGCTGCGACCTCTACAGCCTCGGCTGCGTGATGTACCGTATGGCGACCGGCGAGTTGCCGATCAAGGGCAACGACATGATGTCCATGCTGATCGCGCTCGCCATGAACGATCCGACGCCGCCCGCGAATCTGCGCACCGACTTGCCGCAAAACCTCTCTGACTTGATTTTGTCGTTGCTGGCCAAGAATAAAGCCAAGAGGCCGGCAAACGCGAAGGAGCTGGTCCAGACGCTCCGGGAGATCGAGCGCTCCCTCACTGGCCCCGCGACAGGGGACACCCAGATGGTATTGGCGCCGGCCTTCGCTTCGCCCACGGCGAAGGCGCTGCCCGATTCTTCGGGGGCCGACGCGAAGATGAGTCTGTTCCTCGAGCCGAACGGACTTTCGCCCAAAACGACCCCCAGCGAGCGTGAAGCCGAGACGCTGGCACCCACTCCGGCGAGCGCGGCCAAGAGGGGTTCGCGCGGGTTCGTGCCGATGATCGCGCTGGCGGCATTGTTCCTGGTCGTCGTTACCGGCGTCGCGGCGGTGTACCAACTCACATTCGCTAACAAGGACGGCACGCTGATCGTCGAAGTGGACGAGGACGCCGACGTTCGGTTCAAGAAGGGCAAGCTCGAAATCTACGACGAGACCGGAAAGCGGTTGTACACCCTCGAGCCGAGCGACAAGAACAAGACTCTGCCGCCCGGCAAGTACCTCGTGAAGGTGGTCGGCGCGGACGGCGTGAAGGTGGAGACGGAAACGTTCGAGATGGAGCGAAAAGGCAAGGCGTTCGTGAAGGTGAAGGCCGCCGGGCCGCAGGTGGTCGATCCGAAGAAGCCCGACCCGGTGAATCCGGTCGGTCCGGGCACCCCGCTCGCTCTGAAAAAGGCCACCTGGACGCCCGGCCCGGCGGACAACGTGTTGGCAGGGCTTATCCCCCGCCCGGCGATCCTCGAAGATGTCAGCCGGTGGCAGATCGTCTCGACGGTCGCCTCCGGGCCAGTCGCGTGGAGTCCAGACGGGAAGTGGGTCGCGACGACCGATTTCGACTATGTCCGCGTGTACGACGCCGCAACCGGGGCGCTGAAGTCCGTCGCCAAGCGGGTCGGTGGTGGCTCCCTGGCCGGCGGTTGGCTCAGCCCCGATTGGAGTGCCGATTCCAAGTGGGTGCGCTACGCGGATCGGCGTGGTGCCGGGTTCGACCAGGGCGGCGTCATTGCCGTCGATGGCACGCCGGGCGTGGCCCCGTGGATTCAGCACGCCGAGGCGGATTACGGTTGGAACCCGAAGTACCCGCTGTTCGCCTGCATGTTCCACGGCATCCGCGACCGGATTCAACTCATCGATCCTGCTCAGGCGAAGCCCGTCGAGGTGATGACGAAGCACGGACCCGGCGGCAAGGCGGTCTGGAGTCCGGACGGCGAATCGCTACTCGTCGTCCGCGAGGACAAGACGGCGCAACTGTTCGGACGAGATGGGAAGCCGGGGGCGAAACTCGTCGGCGTGGTCGATCCTTCCGCAGTGCCCGCGTGGAGCGCGGATTCGAGTCAGATCGCAGCCCTCGTCAGTCCGACAGAAATCGGCTTCTGGAAGAAGGACGGCACCGCCGGGGCGAAGACCGGCAAGCACGAGAAGGCGATAACCGCTCTGTACTGGAAGCCGGACG
>JANXSH010000632.1 GCA_025356615.1 Planctomycetia bacterium
ATGAGGCGTGTCGGCGCGGCCCCCGCTTTTGCCAACAGCGAGGGCTCCCGACGGGCGGAAAGATTTCGAGGCTCGATGTCCAGGCTGTCGGTCTAACTGTCTACGCTTCGTGGTGGGGGTCGCCCCCCGCCCACTCGAGACTCGCTTCCGGCTGCCGGCCAGCACTACCGGGCGGGATTCGTACCCGCAGGGTTCCGACGGAAGGTTACCGAGTCGTAGTCGTTACATCCCATCCCCCTTCCCCAGGCTTCGCCTGGCGCAATGGCAAATGTTTCGGGGGCGTGCCCGGTCCGCCTCGAGGACGAGCCGAAAGCGTGAGCGCTTGAAGTTATACACATCTTGCTCTTGACAATTCGTACTCGATCATAGTGTGGAGGCGTTCCCAACCGCGCCAGAGAGTGATCCACCCTGGGAGGCCATCCGACTTGCGGTTGAGATGGCCTCCCAAGCGAGCGAGAGCCAAGGAGAACTCCAAGACGGTCAGATCCCTGACTTGCTCGTATCGTTGAATGCTCAGTACCCGCATCCACAACTCCGGCACATACTCGCTCGCCGGCCGCCCGGTCTTTTCCTCGTCCCGCGTTGCCACTCGCAGGTTCACCAACGCGATTGCCACCACGCTCAGCAGCACTATCGCCGCTTGTAGACTCCCGGCGTCTTGCAGTTGGAGTCTCTCTATCCCGGCTCCCGTTTTCTGGCCTTTGTGGAACTCTTCCACCACCCAACGAGACTCGTACCAACTCACTACCCGACGAAGTGTCTCTACGTCGGACACCTCCTGGTCCGTCAACAGTATCCACCCCAATGCGTCCTCCCCGGTTGGGGGTGTTGGCTCCCAAACCCGGACCGCCCATACCGTCAGCGTCTCCTTGCGGTATTGGCCCTTTCGAACGTGTGGCGGCTTCGACTTCACCTGACTTGCGCAGGCATGCACCAGCGCCACCCGTGCGCCGTGTTTGGCCGTCGCACCCACATCGACCCCCCATGTCCCGAACGCCGGCAACGTCCGCATGAAGTCGTGCAGCAAGTGTGGCGGCTCTACCGGGGGCGGCCCCCTGGTCGCCGACCCGTCGATCGCATCTCCTGGTGCGGTAACGGCTTCGATCTGAATGTCTTCTACCTCCTCCTCCTGCTTCCGCACCAGGGCACGGTTGGAACTGGAACGCACCACGAAATGCCGCCGGCGGTCGGACAAGGCCTGGAGGAATTCGAAGAGTCAGCCCCACGGTCGCACACGTCGATCCAGAGTTTGTCTGTTGGGGATGGGCCGATCTCGTCGATGGCGCGAAGCCACAGGCGGCTCTCGCGACTATCGCGTTCGCGTTCGAGGGCGACAGGTTCGTCCTTGCCAACACGAGGACGGCAGTGAAGGATCTGGTTGACCAACCCGAGGATTTCGCGCAACAGCGGGTCGAAGGCAAGGCTGTTGTGACGGAGGAAACCTTTGCCACCGCCGTTGCCGATTTGGCCGAGGGAATTGGCGAGGGTGGTCTGACCGGAGAAGTCGAGATCCGTGGTGTCGTGGACGAAGAGGACAACGGCGGGGCCACGGCATTCGAGCCGGTCGAGGACGGCGGGCGGTCTGATGGCAGCGAAGAAGTTTGCCATGAGTAAGGGCGGAATGATTGAGCGGGCGAAGACAGGCGAAGTAAGCGGCCGGGTCGTGGAACTTGTCCGGGAGAGCCTTCTCGGGGGGTTGGAGGGACGCCTGGATCACCTGGGCGAACCGCCGATTGAGGCGTTTGTCACCCAAGTCCAGGTCCGGGAACGCATATTCCGCGTAGTGCTTCCAGCTACTCAGCGAGGATGCCATCTCGCGCCTCCTTCCCCTTATCTTTCGAGATGTAGAATTGCCCTCCTTTGTCAAGAGCAAGATGTGTATAACTTCAAGCGCTAACGCTCCCGGCTCGCCTAATGCTTCACACGCGCTGAGTACAGGGAGAGGGAGAAATACCTCCGCGCGCCTCGCAGAATCACGCCAGCACCGCCCGCAACACCTTGCCGCCCGGCACCAGCGAACTCGGCCTGCCTTCGCGGTCGTGGAGATGTGTCTCGGGATCAACGCCGAGCAGGTGATAGACCGTGGCCAGCACGTCCTTCGGCGACACGGGTGAGTCTTTCGGAAAGCCGGCGATCTTGTCCGTCGAGCCGAGGACGCTTCCCTTGCGAATCCCACCGCCGGCCATCAGGCCCGAATAGGCTCCCGACCAGTGTTCGCGCCCGCCGCCCGCCGCGTTGTTGATCTTGGGCGTCCGGCCGTGTTCCGTTTGCACGAGGACGAGCGTCTCGTCGAGCAGCCCCCTCGCCTCGAGGTCTTCGATCAGGGCGGAGAACGCCGCGTCGAAGCCCGGACACAGGTCGTTTCGCAGGCGCGGATACTGGTGGATGTGCGTGTCCCAGGCGGTGTTCGCGTCCTTGTACTCGTCCCAGAACACGGTCGCCAACTTCACGCCGTTCTCGATCAGTCGCCGGGCCGCGAGGGTCGCCTGGCCGAACACCGTCATGCCGTAGCGCTCACGCAGGGCCATCGGCTCGCGGTCCACATCCAGGGCCTTTTGCATCTTCGACGAGGTGACAAGGTCGAGGGCCATCGCCTGATGCCTGTCGTAGCCGGCCAGCGCCGGGGATGAATGGGCCAGGCGTTGCTCCCGGCCTAGTTGCTCGAGGAGCGAGCGGCGCTTGCTCAACCGGTCGAGCGTCAATTTAGGTCCGTCGAGTTGGCCCACCTGGAAGCGACACGCCGGGTCGATGCCCCGGTGCGGGTCTCCGTGGGTCGCCTTGCCCTGGAACTCGACCCACACCGGGTCGTACCCCGTGCCGAGGAACGCGCCGTAGGGGCCGCCGCGCCGGAACGGCTCGGACCGGCTGCTGAACCGCCACGGCAAGGCGACGTTGAGCGGGACATCCCGCTTCTTGCCGGAGCGGGCGAGGTAGTCGAGGACGGAGCCGAAGAACGGCCAGTGTCGCCCGTCGCGCGGGTTCAACTCCATCGGGATGTCGGTGGTGGGGGTGCCGGTGAGGGCATACGCGGCACCGTGGATGTTGTAGGGGTGCGTGAGCGAGCGGATGAGCGTAATCCGGTCCATGACGCGGGCGGTCTTGGGCAAGAGTTCGCTGATCTGCACACCGGGGACGCTAGTCGGGATCGGCTTCAGTTCGCCGCGCACATCGACCGGAGCATCCGGCTTGAGGTCGAACACCTCGTGCTGCGGCGGCGAGCCGTAGAGGTAGAGTAGGATGCAGGCTTTCGCCTTGCCGAAGCCGGGCAAGTCCTTCGCGGGAGAGGCGGCCTGGGTTTCGAGCAACCGGCTCAGGTCGGCCAACTGGAGGCCGAGGACGCCTAGCCCTCCCGCGCGCAAGACCTCGCGCCGGGTAAGCCCGTCGCACAACGTCATCTTCGACCCGAGAATGCGAAGCATGATCGACCCTCCTCCGAAACTCGTTTTCATTAGTTTACCGACGGATCGATGCAAAAGAAACGAGATTCTTCGCACGGACCAGGGGGGAGAGGTTCCATACTCGAATCGAATGGCCGTTCACCGACGCGGGCTTATAATCTCCCCCAGCCCTCTCTCCGCACATAAAGGACCGATCATGCGCGCGATCCCGCTCCTGGCGCTGACCACACTCTTTCTCTCCGCACTCGCCCTCTCCGCTGCCGAGCCGACGGGGGCCAAGGTTCTCATCATCACCGGCGACGAGTACCACAAGTGGAAGGAGACGGCCCCCTTCCTGAAGAAGCTCCTCGTCAAGGCCGGCCACACCGTGGACATCACCGAGACGCCCTCCAAGGATCTGACCTCCGACAACCTCGCCAAATACGACGTGCTGTTGCTCAACTACCGCGACACGCCCAAGGGGGCCAAGGACAACCCCGCTAGCGTCTGGTCGGACGCGAACAAGACGGCGTTCCTCGACGCGGTCAAAGGGGGGAAAGGTCTCTACGTCTACCACTATGCCTCGGCGGCGTTCACCGGCAAGTCCGACTTCGACAAGGAGTTCGAGAAGGCCATCGCCGGCGGATGGCGCAAGCAGGGCAACCACGGCAAGATGCACGAGTTCACCGTGACGGTCCGTAAGGAACACCCCATCACGGAG
Source organism: Planctomycetia bacterium (assembly GCA_025356615.1). Lineage (GTDB taxonomy): Bacteria > Planctomycetota > Planctomycetia > Gemmatales > Gemmataceae > JANXSH01. Next base: position 4,099 of record JANXSH010000632.1, read on the forward strand.
GGGATGAAGGAGTTCGTCCACGGTCGGGATGAGTTGTACCAGAACTCGGTGATGCTGCCGAAAAGCCAAGTGCTGGTGACGGCCTACTCGGAGAAGTCCAAGGATCCGAAGAACACCGGCAAGCACGAGCCGGTGGTCTGGGTATCGACCTTCGGCAAGGGACGGGTCTGCGCCAACGTGATGGGCCACGACCTCGAGGCGATGAAGGGTGTCGAGTTCCAGACGCTGCTGATTCGCGGCGTGGAGTGGGCGGCGACGGGCAAGGTGACATACGCCCTCCCCGAGTCGCTGAAGGGCAAGAAATGACCCGCGAAAAAGGGGATGGTGCGAGGGGAGAACCGATGTAGGTCCGGCGAGCTGAGCCGGACCCAGCCCCGCTCGGCTCGCGGGGCCTACTGCTGTTACCCTGATCGCCGTCTTCCCGAACCCTAGTGCCGTAGAGAGACCTGTGATCTCCTTCCTTACCGCGATACGATCGACTTCGATACGCTCTCATTCTCCACGGTACAGCAATGAAATCCCTCGCAATGCTCTCGCTGTCCGTCTTCGCCCTGGCCGGGGTGGACGATCCCTCCCGGTTGCCTGCGGCGGATCCTGCCCCAGCGGCTGTGAAAGACAAGGATGGGCCGCGCCTTCGCCTACTCGTCCCCGCCTATTTCTACCCTGCCGGTGAGCGCATGAAAGATTGGGAGCGGTTGTTCACCGCTTCCGCCACCGTGCCGATCGTGGCGATCGTCAACCCCGCGAGCGGGCCGGGGAAGACGGCGGACGCCAACTACGTCAAGCTCCTCGATCGGTCCAAACGGTTCGAGAAGCTCACGCTGATCGGCTATGTGCATACCTCCTACGGCAAGCGCGGCCTCGAGGAGGTCAAGGCGGATGTCGATAACTGGGTGAAGCTCTACCCTGCAATCCAGGGCATCTTCTTCGACGAGCAAGCGAGCGGGGCCGACCGCGTCGAGTACCAGACGACCCTCTACAAGTATGTGCGTGCGAAACGGGGCCTGAAGCTGGTCATCACCAACCCTGGGACCGTCTGCGTGGAGAAGTACCTATCCACCCCCGCCACCGATGTCGCATGTCTGTTCGAGAGTGATAAGCCTTTCGACCCGACCGTATTCCCCGCGTGGGTCGGAAAGTATTCCTCGAGCCATGTGGCCGTCTTGTCGTACAAGATAGGGACCGCCGCGGCTCTGCGAAAGAGTATCGAGGTGGCCGTGGAGAAGAAGATCGGATATTACTACGGGACGGACGCGGAGGGCGCGAATCCCTGGGATCGCCTCCCTCGCTACTGGGCCGAAGAAGTGGAACTCGTTCGTAAAGCGAACCAGCGCCCCGCTCCCAAGCCCTAGAGTGCGTCCGACCAACGGGTAGACCTTCCTCCCGTTCAGGCATCCCTACAAGAGGTTCGTATCATGGCAAAAGGCAACAACTCCCAGAACAAGGACAAGAAGAAGGCAAAGGCTGCGGCCCCGAAGAAGGACGCCAAGCCTGCACCCAAGAAGGACGCAGCCCCGAAGAAGAAGGCGTAAGCCTCAGTTCCACGCCAGCCCCCCGCGCGTGTGCCAATACCTCTCGGGGTCTTCCACGATCCCGGCGAGCGCTTGTTCGCAATCCGCGTCCCAGCGGACCTCGACGGCTCCGAGGTTCGACCGGAGTTGCTCCGGCGTCGTCGCGCCGCTGAGGACGACATCGACCCACGGTCGGGCGAGGACGCCCGCGAGCGCGAGCGCGTCCACCGTGCAGCCCAATCGCGCCGCCTGCTCCCCGAGTACGCCGATCGGGGCGCGGGCGGTCAGCCGTCCGTTGGCCAGCGACTCTTTGATGATGACGCGGAGTCCCGCCGCCTTCGCCTCGGCCAAAGCCTCGCCCGCCGATCGCTCGAGGAGATTCCACGTCGCCTGGACGGCGTCGAAGAGGACGAGGCTCACCGCCTTCCGTATCGTGTCGGCCTGTCGCGGCCCCGTCACGGAGAGGCCAATTTGGATGCCGGAAGCTCTCAGGACGCGCAATTCGCGTAGAACCTCCACATCCTCCAGCACTCCGCTTTCGAGCGTCGCCGAGTGGATCTGGTAAAGCCGAAGATGCTTTCCCAGGATCGCCTTGCTCTCGTCGAGCTGGTGGCGGAATGTCTCAACACCGTGGTCCTTGACTTCATGTTTGTCGGCGTCGATGCGCCAGTCGGCGGTGTAGGTGTAGCCCCATTTCGAGGCCACGAAGACCGTATCGGGGGCGATGTTGCGCAGACCCAGCCAGTCGGCGAGGAACTCCTCGGCCCGGCCATATGACCGGGCCGCGTCGAAGTACCGCACGCCTGCCGCGAAGGCGGCGTCGAGGACCGCGTGGGCGTTCCTTCGCATCGCGTCGGGGTCATGTCCGGCGGCGAGGTCGGTCGCATGGCCGAGGTTGATGTAACCCGGTCGGCCCAAGGCGGCGAGGCCGAGGCCGAAGCGTGGGTCGAATGGCATGCGAGATTTCCTCCCGGAACGACGGCGGATGTGAACCTCGCTATCGTATGGACGTGTCCTTCCTGGGAGTACGTTCTTCCACCTCCAAGAGGCTCCCATCGGAGACCCAGCCATGCAGTTCGTTTGCACGATCTATTCGCACGAATACACCACCACCGGCGACAAGGGCGGAGTGACGACCGAACCTGCGTTCGATCATCCGATGGCCCGAGTCGTCGTCGAGGGGTCGAGTTTGCGCGAGGCCGCCGCCCGAGCCTACGTCCGGGCCGTCGGACGACAGCGGGCACGGTGGATGCGACAACAGCCTTGGGCGCTTGAGGAGGTCGCCTCGCAGGAGACGAGCCGTCGGGCCATCGCGGCCAGCCTGCGCAAGACGAATCGCCGCATCGGGGAATGCTACGAACTCGATCACCTCGTGCGCTCCTGGCTCATCAAGGTGGAGTTCGCCCCC
>JANXSH010000778.1 GCA_025356615.1 Planctomycetia bacterium
GTCAATTATCGAGTCGGGGTCAGCGTATGGTGAGTTATAGTAGGAAGTTTCGGTAGTGCATTCCTGTCCAAACCTAGCACTCCTTCTCCACCTCCACCACGTCCCCCTCGACCGTGCGCGGCGAGGAGAACCCCAGGGACGCCGTCAGCGCCAGCATCGTCCGGTTCTCGCGCAACACTTGGCCGACCAGCTTCTCGACGCCGCGCTCCTTGGCGATCTCGATGAGTCGCGTCAGCAGGTGCCTTCCTAGTCCCTGGCGCTGGTGCGAGTCGCCGACGACGAGGGCGAACTCGGCCTCGCCGGTCTCGGGGGTGAGGTAGTAGCGCGAGACGCCCAGGATCTTCCGCGTCCCGCCCTCGTTCAGGACGGCGACGAGGGCCATCTCGCGGTCGTAGTCGAGGTGGCAGAGCCGAATGAGGCTGTCGCGCGATAGCGTCTTGACGAGGCTGAAGAACCGCATCCGAATCGTCTGCTCGCTGTGCCGGGCGTGCAGGTCGATGATGAGCGGCTCGTCTTCCGGCTTGATGGCGCGAATCAGGATCCGCGTCGAGTCGCGCAGGGTGAACGGTGCGTCGTACTGGTTGGGGTAGGGGTGGATCGCGAGGCGCGGGCGGTCCTCGGGGCGCTGGTCGGCGGGGGCGAGGACGACCCGGCCGTCGAGGGCCAGTAAGCGTTGGGGCGAGGCGAGCAGCGGGTTGAGATCCATCTCGACGATCTCGGGGAAGTCGCACACGAGTTGGCTGAACCGGACGAGGAGCATCTGGAGGGAGGCGAGATTCACACTCTTTTGGCCGCGAACGCCCTGGAGTGCCTTAAAGATCGACGTTCGTTCCATGAGCCGGGTGGCGAGCGTGCGATTCAGGGGCGGCAGGGCGAGGGCGCTGTCCTTGACCACCTCGACGAGGACGCCCCCCGCGCCGAACAGGATCACGGGGCCGAACTGGCGATCGACGCTGCTGCCGACGATGAGTTCGTAGCCGTGGTCCTTGACCATCGCCTGGACCGTGACGCCCTCGAACGCCTCGGGGCCGACGCGCTTGGTGACGCTGACGCGGATGGCATCGTAGGTCGAGCACACGCCCGCCTCGTCGTTGATGTTCAGCACGACGCCGCCCACGTCGCTCTTGTGCGTGACCGTGGTCGAGAGCAGTTTGAGGACGACCGGGTAGCCGATCTGCTTGGCCGCGAGGACGGCCTCGGTCATCGATCGGCAGGCGAGGCTGGGCACGACGGGCAGGCCGTAGGAGGCGAAGAGGTCCTTCGCCTCGGCCTCGTTGAGCAGGGTCCGATTCTCGGCCCGCGCGACGGCGAGGATCGCGCGAGCGCGGACGGTGTCCGGCTTCCAGTCCTCGGGCAACGCCTCGGGGCACTCGTAGAGCAACTCCTGGTTGCGCCGGTACTGGTTCATGTGCAGGAACGCGCGGATGGCCGCCTCGGGCGAGTCGAACGTCGGGATGCTCGCCTGGTGGAGCAGGTCGCGGCCCTCGCGGAGGCTGGCACCGCCTAGCCAGCAGGCGAGGATCGGCTTGCGACTCGGGGAGGCGAACGCCGCCAGCTGGCGGGCCGTCCCGGTCGGGTCGGTCATCGCCTGGGGCGTGAGCAGCAGCAACAGTCCCTCGACCTGGTCGTCGGCGAGGCACGCCTCCACGGCGACCTTGTAGCGGTCCGCCGTCGCGTCGCCGAGCAAGTCGATCGGGTTGGCGTGGCTCCAGAAGGGGGGCAACGCGGCGTTGAGCTTGCCGAGCGTCTCGTGCGAGAGGACGGCGAGTTGCCCGCCCTGGGTCATCAGCTCGTCGGTCGCCATCACGCCGGGGCCGCCCGCGTTGGTGATGATGGCCAGCGCCGGGCCGGTCGGCCTCGGCTGCATGGACAGGATCTCGGACATCTCGAACAGGTCCGGGATCGTCGTCACGCGCAGGATGCCCGCGCGCCGGAACGCGGCGTCGAAGACGGCGTCCGCCCCGGCGAGCGCCCCGGTGTGCGAGGCGGCGGCGCGTGCCCCGGCCTCGTGCCGGCCCGACTTCACGACGATGATCTGCTTGGTCCGGCTCGTGCCGCGCGCGGCGCTGAGGAACTTGCGAACGTCGCCGATCGACTCCATGTAGAGGATGATGCTGCGCGTCTGGGGGTCGTCGGCGAAGTAGTCGATGAGGTCGGCGAAGTCCACGTCGAGCATGGCCCCGACGCTCACGAACGCGCTGAACCCGACCCGCGCGCCGCGTGCCCAGTCGAGGATGCTCGTGCAGATCGCCCCGCTCTGGCTCAGGAGCGCGACGTTGCCCGGTCGGGCCATCTCGGCGGCGAAGCTCGCGTTGAGGTTGCTCGGCGGGTGGATCACCCCGAGACAGTTGGGGCCGACGATGCGCATCTTCCCGCGTGCGATGTCGCGGATGCGCCGCTCGAGCGCCCGGCCCGCCTGCCCCAACTCGCTGAAGCCCGCGCTGATGATGACGGCGGCGGGCACGCCGAGGCGGACGCAGTCCTCGATGATCGCGGGCACCGTGGCGGCGGGCGTGGCGATCAGGACGAGGTCCGGCACCTCCGGCAGGGCCGAAAGGTCGGCGTAGCAGAGGACGCCGTGGACCGCCTTGCGCTTCGGGTTGACGGGGTAGACGACGCCGCCGAAGGGGTTGCCGAGCAGATTGTGGATGAGGATACTGCCGACACTACCGGGCGTCGCGCTCGCGCCGACGACCGCGACGGCGCGCGGGCGGAAGATCGGATCGAGCGAGTGGCGGAAGGGGGGCATGGAGGGACTCCGGGGCGAGGGCTATCGATCAATACCGCCCGCCGCGATCGTCTCGTTCGCCGTAGCGGTCCTCGTCTCTGGGACGCTTCGGCCGATCACGGTCGTCGAATCGATCGCGGCGATCGTCGTAGTCGTCCTCGTCCTCGTCCTCGTAGTCGTCTTCGGGGGGCAGCGGCTCGAAGGCCGCCTTGCCCGACTTGCTGAGGAGGATCGAGAGGACGACGACGGGGTAGACCGCGAAGACCATCGAGAAGATCACGCCGGCGTAGAGTGTCGCTTTCATCACACCGGCTACCCCCTGCAACGCCGGCGGAGCATTCGACGAGGCTTCGTCGATGAACGAGTTCATCGCCGGGATGAAGATGACGAACTGATAGACCAGGAGCGCGACCTTGAGCAGCAGACTCAGTACCGCGTAGGTGATCGCCATGCCGCGTGCCCATTTCTTGTAATACAAGAGGCCGAAGCCGGACACGATCAGAAGGATGTCGAGGATGAGACTGGTCCCGAGACTCGTGTACTGAAAGGCGCGGTAGCCGGTCGCGTTGGCGACCAAGAATACATCCATCGCGACTCCGTCGAACGGGTTCTGAGCGGCGTTCGGGGGACTAAACGCCCCTGGGCCGATCGCGAGCGTCACGAGATTGATCAGCGACCCGAGCAGGCCGAGGAATCCGCCGACGAGGTTCAAGATGGCGATGACCTTGATGGCGGACGAACGTTTGGCAACAGACATGAGGCGGCCCCGTGAGGTGCGCGATGGTTGCAGATCAACATATGTGGCCGACGCCGACCCGGCTCGCGAGTCAGGCGAGAATCCGGCCTCGAGTGCGCATCCCGGCGAGCAGATGTTCTGTCGTCGCGTCGAGATCGTCTTCGTCGAGGTAGATTTCCTTCGGGATGCCAAAATGCTCCGAGCGCAGGAGGGCAGCCAACCCATCGTCCCCGATGTCGTTGTCTGAGATTACGAGGCTTCGCAACCGAGCGAGTCCCGGCCAGCGGGCCAGCACTCGAGCGCCGAGGTCGCGAAGACGATTACTCATCAAGTGCAGTTCGGTCAAAGGACCGAGATGCGGCGAAGAGAGGATTGCTTTGAGGCCGAAGGCGGATAGGCGGTTCTTGTCTAGAACGAGGACGCGCAACTCCGACAGGCCGCGCCACGAGGCAAGCGCCTTCGCTCCCTCGTCGTCGATATCACTTTGCCCCAAATAGAGTTCGTGGAGGGACGCTGGCGGTGTGGCCCCGGCGAGGATTTCCATTGCGGCGTTACCAAGCTGGTTATCGGACAAGTCCAGCCAGTGAAGGTTCATAAGGGCGGACGAGGATGCCAGGCTCGAAAGTCCTGAGCGCCCGAGGTCTATATGGGCGAGGCCGAGGTGGGTCAGGGGAGGCAATGTCTTCGATGACGCGATCGCTTCCACACCCTCATTCCCTAGCGGATTGCCTCCCAGGTAAAGATCCGTGAGTGCTGAAAGACGACGCGTCCCCGCCAGTGCGCGCACACCTGGCGGGGTGATCCGGTTGGATGAAAGATCGAGTATCTCCACTTTTTCGAGGTGCGGTGAGCCGGCCAAGAACTGCGCCCCAAGAGGGCCGATCTCGTTCCGAAAGAGTACGAGCGAGCGGAGGCCGGCGAGGGATGAACAGTTCGCGATCTGTTCCGCGCCGGTCGCTGTCAGTCCAGCGGAGGAAATTTCTAGGTCAGCAAGCGACTTCATCACGGGTGCAGCCAGGAGCCGCGTCAAGGCGTTCGAGCCAATCGGTATGTCGCGCAACTTGAGATACCAGAGCGACGTGAGATGCTCCGAAAGTAAGAGGGGAGCGATCTCGTTCCAAGTCGCCGATTGTTCGAAATAAATCTGGTCCAGTCGTCCGGCGTATTCGGACTGGCCGAGTCGCTCGAAACCCGTCTTGTCCGATTTGAAGGTGATACTCGAGAGTGGCCCCAGCCGATAGAGTTCGTCGGCATGATCGACCAGCTCGCTCGGAGAGAGGTAGACGTCTTCGAGAAAGCCGCGTGCGTAGGCGGACTCTAGATTCGGCAACGCACCATGCAGCCAACCCTCGTCTGACTCCCCCAGCCACCCTTTCCCATGCTCCGCCAGCAGCTCCCCCTCGCGTCGCCGCAGCGTATCGCTCCGCTCGTCGTCGTCCCCCAGCCGCGCCCGCTCGATCTGCACGCGGATGAACTCGGCGCGGGCCTCCTGGCCGTGGTCGTCGAGCCAGTCGGCGTAGATCAATCGCGGCGCGTCATCGTCCGGGTCGGCGATGATGTCCTCCATGAAGGCGTCTTCGATCGTGCCGGCCATGTCGTTCCTCCCGTCGACATCCGTATGATGATCCGGGTGTGACTGCGCTCCAAGCCCAGCGGTTGCAACCGCTGGGCTTCGCCTACTTCCGTAGTCACACCCGATGACACCGGCCATTGTATGCACCTGGACGCGGAGCGAGGAACATGACTCAGGAACTCAGCCGGCTCATCGACGATCTCCGCAAACAGGAGGCGGCCATCCGCCAGGGCGGCGGCACCAAGGCGATCGCCCGCCAGCACGAGAAGGGCCGACTCACGGCCCGCGAGCGCATCGCCGGACTCATCGACGACGAAGGTTCCTTCTTCGAGCTGAACCTGTGGGCCGCCTGGGGCATGTACGCTGACTGGGGCGGCGCTCCGTCTGCGGGCGTCGTCACGGGCATCGGCACCGTGTCGAACCGGCGCGTGATGATTATCGCCAACGATGCCACCGTCAAGGCCGGGGCGTTCTTCCCGATGACGGCGAAGAAGGTGCTTCGTGCCCAGCGCATCGCGCTCGAGAGCCGACTGCCTCTCGTCTACCTGGTCGATTCGGCGGGGGTGTTCTTGCCGCTGCAAGACGAGGTCTTCCCCGACGAGGACGACTTCGGCCGCATCTTCCGCAACAACGCCGTCCTGTCCGCCACCGGCGTGCCGCAGATCGCGGCGATCCTGGGCAACTGCGTCGCGGGGGGCGGCTACCTCCCCGTCCTCTGCGACAAGCTCCTCATGACCGAGGGCAGCGCGCTCTACCTCGCGGGGCCGGCGCTGGTCAAGGCGGCCATCGGCCAGACGGTGGACCACGAGGAACTCGGCGGGGCGGCGATGCACGCGGCGATCTCCGGCACGATCGACTTCCGCGAGAAGGACGAGAAGTCGTGCCTCGATCGGCTCCGCCGCCTCGTCGGCGCGCTGCCGCCGGACTACCGCACGGTCAACCCGGCCCTCTCGCCGGGGAGGTCGCCGGAAGACATGCTCACGCTGTTCCACCCCAACCCGCGCACGGAGTACGACATCCGCGACCTGCTGCCGTGCATCCTCGACGAGGGGCCGTTCGACGAGTACAAGGCGGAGTTCGGCCAGACCGTGGTGTGCGGCTACGGCAGGCTCGGCGGGGTGGCCCTCGGCGTCGTCGCGAATCAGCACAAGCGCTGCCGACCCGCCGTCGGCCCGCTGCAATACGGCGGGGTGCTGTACGTCGATAGCGCCGAGAAGGCGGCGCGCTTCGTCATGGACTGCAACCAGATCCGGCTGCCGCTCTTGTTCCTACAAGACGTGAACGGCTTCATGGTCGGCCGCGACTCGGAGCAGAGCGGCATCATCAAGGCGGGGGCGAAGCTGGTCAACGCGATCAGCAACAGCGTCGTGCCGAAGCTCACGGTGATCCTGGGCGGCTCGTTCGGCGCGGGCAACTACGCCATGTGCGGCAAGGCGTTCGACCCGCGCTTCATCTTCGCCTGGCCCTCGGCGCGCTACGCCGTCATGGGCGCGGACCAGGCGGCGACGACGCTGCTCGACATCACCATTGCGAGCATGAAGCGCGCCGGCCACGAGGCCGACGCCGAGGAGATCGCCGCGCTGCGGAAGAAGACGGAGGCGTGCTACAACGAGCAGATGGACATCCGCTACGCCGCCGCCCGGCTCTGGGTGGACGGCGTCCTCGACCCGACGCGGACGCGCGCGGCGCTGCTGCTGGCGCTCGAGGTGGCGACGCGCTACGACGACGGCCGGGAGTTCCGCACGGGGGTGTTGCAGGTGTGAGTGGGATTGCGAGGTGATCGGAGAGAGGAGATAATCAGGGCGACCCCAATGAACATGAGGACGAACCATGTCAACTGTCGTGAAGCATGAAATCGAGACGATGGAGGACTTCCTCGTGCGTCTGGGCGACATCCCGCCCCATCGCGTCTTGATGCGGCCCACGCCCGGAGAGGCGACCGAGTCCGACTTGCTCGACCACATGGATCGAACGGGAAAGTGTTCCGAACTCATCGATGGCATCCTCGTGGAGAAAGCAATGGGGCAAGGTGAGTCTGGCATCGCGGGCTGGATCATGCAATGTCTGCAAGCCTACGTCGGTCCCCGCGACCTCGGATATTTCATCACGGAAGCCGGAATGACGCGCCTGCGGCTGGGAGTCGTGCGAGCGCCGGACATCTCCTTCATCCGCTGGGACAGGGTGCCGGACGGCCAGATCGATATGGCGAGAATCAGAACCCTGATCCCAGACCTCGCCATCGAAGTCATCAGCGCTGACAACACGAAGGCCGAGATCGACCGGAAGATTGGAGAATACCTCCTCGCGGGCATCGAAGCGGTCTGGATCGTAGACCCCTTCCGTCGCGTGGTCATCGTCCACACGTCTCCCGAGGACGCCGTCACCCTGGCGGAGACGGACACGCTGGACGGCGGCACCGTGTTTCCCGGCCTCGACCTCCCCCTCACTCGAATCTTCAAGCGTGTGCCTCACACCAAGAGGCGCAACCGTCGCAAGAAGTCGTGAGTGGGATCAAGGCGAGCAGGGCGACCCAGCGAGCCGGAGGACGAACCATGACGACCGTCGCGAAACAGGGAATCGAGACGGCGGCGGAGCTGCTCGACCTCATCGAACGGCTAGGCGGCATCCCGCCCCATCGCGTCATGATGCGGCCCACGCCCGGAGAGGCGACGGAAGCCGACTTGCTAGACCACATCAAGCGCCGGAAGAGGAATTGCGAACTCATCGACGGCGTCATCGTGGAGAAGGCAACGGGACACGGCGAGGCCAGCATCGTCGGCTGGCTCCTCATGTGCATGCACGCTTATGTCCTTTCTCGCTCCCTCGGCTGCTTCATCACGGGAGGTGGGATGGTTCGGCTGCGGCGGCGATTGGTGCGTGCTCCAGATTTATCCTTCATTCGTTGGGACAAGTTGCCGGACGGCATGTTCGATATGTCGCCCATCGGGAAGATACTCCCGGACCTCGCCATCGAAGTCATCAGCGCCGGGAACACGAAGTCCGAGATCGAGCGGAAGATCGGAGAATACTTCCTCGCGCGCATCGAGGCGGTCTGGATCGTGGACCACTTCCGTCGCGTGGTCATCGTCCACACGTCTCCCGAGGACGCCGTCACCCTCGCGGAGACGGACACGCTGGACGGCGGCACCGTGTTTCCGGGCCTCGACCTGCCGGTGGCCCGGATCTTCGAGCCTGTGCCCCCGACGAAGAGGCGCAACCGGCGCAAGAAGTCCTGAGTGGGATTGCGGCGAGCAGGGAACGGGAAGATAATGGCCTTCGACGACCAATGGCGAGCGAGGAAGAAGTCATGTCGAATGTCGCGACGGAAGGGATCGACACCATCGGACAGCTGCTCGAGCAACTGGGTGACATTCCGGCGTCCCGCGTCCTATTCAAACCGACACCTGGAGAGGCGACGGAGGCGGATCTACTCCGCTCGATCGAACGCAACGGCCGTCTCTGCGAACTCGTCGATGGGACCCTGGTGGAGAAGTCCATGGGTTTCGAGGAATCCAGCCTGGCGATATGGCTCTGCCATCTGCTTCGCACCTGTCTGGGCGACCGTAATCTCGGCAAGTGGTCCGGCGAATCGGGAATGATGCGCTTGATGCCGGGCCTCGTTCGCGCGCCGGACCTGTCGTTCACTCGCTGGTCCAAGTTCCCCGATGGGCGGCGGTCGGCGGGGCGAATCGCCGACCTGATTCCTGACCTCGCGATCGAAATCCTTAGCATCAGCAATACACCGGGCGAGATTCGCCGGAAACTTCGCGAATACTTCCTCGCGGGGACGGAACTCGTCTGGATCGTGGATCCCGACAAACGGGTCGTCGTCGTGCATACGACGCCCGAAGTATGCACGACCCTGACCGAAGACGACGCGCTCGACGGGGCGGGCGTACTGCCCGGAATCACCCTGCCCGTTCGTCGCGTCTTCGAGGAAACGGAAGTCGTCAAGAAGTCCCCTCGGCGAAAACGTCGCAACCCGTGAGCAAGTCAACGCAGGATTCGCCGAACGAACATCGTGGAATGGCCGACACCCGTCTCGCCTTTCCGGGGTCGAATCCCTACACCGATAATTCGGATCCACTGTCGGCCTCCAAGGAGCGGGGGCGAATGGTACGCCACCATCAGGACGCGCACCCCTCGCACGCGGAGGTTGTCCCTTGCCCTTTGCCATGCTACTCGTCTTCGCCTTCACGCTCTTTTGCAGCGCCATGCTGCTATTCCTCATCGAGCCGATGGTGGGCAAGATGATGCTGCCGCTCCTCGGCGGCACGCCTGCGGTCTGGAACACCTGCATGGTGTTCTTCCAGGGCATCCTCCTCGCGGGCTACGGCTTTTCGCACGCCACCACGACCTGGCTCGGCGCTCGGCGGCAGGCCCGCCTCCAGCTCGTCGTCATGTTCCTCCCGCTGGTGTCGTTCATCCTCAACGGCCTCTTCTTCACCGGCCTGCTCTCGCCCAACGACCAGCTCATCTCGGGTCGGGAGTCCAGCCCCATTACGGCGCTGTTGCTCGTCCTGACGCTCTCCGTCGGCCTGCCGATGTTCGTCGTCTGCACCAGCGCCCCCCTGCTCACGCGCTGGTTCAGCAGCACCGACCACCCCTCGGCGCAGGATCCCTACTTCCTCTACGGGGCCAGCAACCTGGGCAGCATGCTCATGCTGATCGGCTATCCGCTCCTCGTCGAGCCGTATCTCAGCCTCAAGGGCCAGCAATACGTCTGGGTCACGGGGTATGGATTACTCAGTGTCTCCATCGCCGCCTGCGCGGTCTTCATGTGGAAGTCCCGCCCGGCGGAGTCCCGCACGCCGCGCGGCCTCGAGTTGGAACCGGTCGGCGTCTCGTCCACGGCGATAAGGGCGAACCAACTGGGCGTCACCACCCGCCAGAAGAAAGAGATCCCGAAGGCATTCGTCTCCAAGCCGCTCGCCGAGGAGCCGGAACGCGCCAACAAGCCCGTGGACTGGATCCGCCGACTGCACTGGATCGCGCTGGCGGCCGTGCCGTCGAGCCTCATGCTCGGCGTCACGACCTACATCACGACGGACATCGCCGCCATCCCGCTCCTCTGGGTCCTGCCGCTCGCGCTGTACTTGCTCACCTTCATCATCGTCTTCGCGAAGATATCGCCGCTCCACCAGGCGATCTTCACCGCAGGAGGCACGGTCGCGCTGGTCTGCCTCATGGTGTTCTTCGTCGCCCCGGAGTACCTCAAGAACGAGTCCCTGCTCTGGCTGCTCCGCGTCGTCGGCATCGGCATCTGTCTATTGAGTGTCCAGGTCCTCCGCGTCCGCGACTCCCTGCTCATCCACCGCGTCATGGTCATGATCATGCCGCTCTTGACGCTGCTGCTCCTGTTCATGATGCTCTCCGAGATCAAGCCGGGCACCTGGACCAACGTCTGCCTCCACCTCGCCACCATGCTCATCGTCAGCATGGTCTGCCACGGCGAGATGGCCCAGGATCGGCCCGAGCCGAAGCACCTGACCGAGTTCTTCCTCCTGATGTCCGTCGGCGGCGTCATCGGCGGCATGTTCAACGGCCTGCTCGCCCCGCTCGTGTTCAACTCGCACGTCGAATACCCGCTCATCATGATGGTCGCGTGCCTGCTGCTGCCGCCGCTCGGCATCCACCGCGACAATTACTGGGCGCGAGTCGCCGACCTTACCCTGGGTGCGGTGTTCCTCCTCGTCGGCGCGACACTGCTCTTCCTGCGCTACAAGTTCGAGATCGAGAAAGCTCTGGGCGATCGATTCTCGGACTTCGACAAGTTCTACGAAGCCCCGTGGAAGTTGGCCCTTTTCGCCATCGTCACTTCCGTCGTCCTCGGCGGGTTGGCCGCCTGGAAGAACTGGGGCTATCGCGCGGCGGAGACGGGGGACGAACAGCCGGATCCCAACCACTGGGTCGATAGGCTCCTCGACCTGGCGTTGCCCTTGGCCCTCGCGTTCCTCGTCCTGGGCCTGTACTGGGGGCTGCCGCTGAAGGGGATCATGAATCGCCTCGACGTGTTCGCCGGCTGGTTCAAGATCGAGGGCAAGCAGTTCCGTGTCATCCTGACGTTCGGCCTGCCCGCCGTGCTGTGCTACACCTTCGTCGAGCGCTCCCTCCGCTTCGGCCTCGGCGTCGGCGCGATCCTGCTCGTCGCCGGCTTCTCCGGCATCCTCGCCGACCCGCCGATCCACCAAGAGCGCAGCTTCTTCGGCGTCCTCCGCGTCGAGGACGGCCCCACGATCACAGAGGACTTCCGCGAGTTCAGGTCGAACATCGGCCATCGCTTCGATGCCACCCGCCTCGTCCACGGCACGACGCTGCACGGCAAGCAGTTCACCGGGTCGGTCAACAAACTCGTCCGCGACCCGGACACGGGCCGGACGGCCTACGGCCCCACCATGTTCGACGCGGGGATCCGGGACACGCCCCTGAGTTACTATCACCGCACCGGCCCCATCGGCGACATCTTCCGCCACTACAACACCGACCCCGACCGCGCCTTCGCCGCCATCGGCCTGGGCACCGGCACGATGGCGAGTTATGGTCTGCCCAAACAGACGGTCGATTTCTACGACATCGACCCCGTCGTGGTCGATATCTCCTTCGACACCGACGAATACTTCCACTTCGTCGAGGACGCCGAGGCCCGTAAAGTAGACATCAGCCTCGTCCTGGGTGACGCCCGCTTGACGTTCCAGCCCAAGGGCATCAAGACGCGCCTGAAGCCGTTGCACCGCCGCAGGGAGATCCGCGACGACAAGGGCGTCATCACCCAGGAGGGCGACCGGCCCCTTCGCAAGTACGGGGATAAGATCCTAACGGACTTCCAGTACCGCCTGATCGTCGTCGATGCCTTCAGTTCCGACGCCATCCCGATGCACCTCATCACCAAGCAGGCGGTCGAGATCTACCTAAGCCGGTTGCAAGACGACGGCATCATCTGCATGCACATCAGCAACCGCTACCTCGACCTCCAGCCCGTGCTGGCCAACATCGCCGACGCACTCGGCCTCGTGGGCTTTCACATGAGCGACGACGACAACGGGGCCGCCGGCAAGAACCGCTCGCACTGGGTGTGCCTGACCCGCAAGGCGGGAAACGTCGCGAAGCTCATGAACCGCCCGCGCTGGGAGAACGACGCCGACCAGCTCTCGCTGCTCGGCGCGGCGGTCTGGCCCTCGGCCGGCCCCGCCCTCGCCTCGACGGCGAGCCTGTCGTATGCGTTCCTGGGACTCGCCCATTGGCAGGCAAAGAAACTCGCCGTCGATGAAGGCCAGACCACCGACCCCAACTTGACCAGCGGCGATTGGATCCCGCTCGACCAGCCCTCTTTGCTCGCCGCCGCCAAATCGGACGCCGAAAAGGGGATCGAGGATGTCAAGTCCCAGATCGCCAAGATCGCCAAGCCGCTCGACGAGGCCAACGCTCGCATCGCCACGCTGAAGGTTCCCGTCGAAGAGGCGTTGAAGAAGGTCGAACTGGCGAGGCAGGAACTCAAGACCCAGGAGACGAACTTCGGCGTCTTCACGGAGAAGGACCGCGCGAAGCTGACCGGAGCCCAGCAGTCGGTCCTCGACAAGAGGAAACAGAACCTCGACAAGCTCGAAGCGACTCTCAAGGCCGCCCAGGAATTGCTCGAAGACGCGACCGCGCCCAAGACCTGGTACGAGAGGGTAAAGAAACGCCTCGAGGGTCGCATCGAGCGCTACAAAGGCCAGATCAAGGCTAATGAGAAGAAGGTCATCACCGCCCGCAAGGTCGGCGTCTGGACCGACGACTACTCGAACTTGTTGAGCGTCCTGAACTTCTAACGCTACAGCGCTACTCCCCTCGCCCTGTACTCAGGGGACAGGGGAGTAGCGCTGTAGCGTTAGGCACTGTCGAAGAATAACTGGCCTAGGCCCAATATCGTTGAACGAAGGGTGCTGTATCGGTGGTATTTACCCCGAAGGGGTTACACAACGAAGCCCAGGGTCGCGAGCGCAGCGAGCGCACCCTGGGTACGCCGACAGCGCCGTACAACCGCGTATCCTCGCATGGTCCCACCCGGAATGATTCGATAGACGGGCCACCGGTCCCCCAGGGTGCGCTCGCTGCGCTCGCGACCCTGGGCTTCGTTGTGTAACCCCTTCGGGGTAAATACCAACGGTGTTGGGCCTAAGCCTCGACTACTCGTTACCAGG
>JANXSH010000808.1 GCA_025356615.1 Planctomycetia bacterium
CTCGCCTTCGGGGCCGGCTCCTCCCACATCTGGTCCGTGCCCCTGACCGTGTGGACCTTCCTCACCCAGGCGCTCTCCCCCCAGAAGTCGTGCGTGGCCGCCGTGGCCCGCGTCCTGACCCTGCTCGCGATCCTCGGCCGCGACCCCTGTCACTCCGGATCCGGTGCCTATTGCAAGGCACGCGCCAAGCTTTCCGAGTCGTTCCTGCGCCGGCTGGCCGTCGTCGCGCATTACTTTCCTGACTGCCGATACCGCAACGTCATACCGGGTTAGCCTTTCGTGAGGCCGTGAGCGAACGAATCGAAGCGAATCATTGACCCTGGCAGCATCTGGGCTGATACAATACCTCCTCGACGGGGAGGTGCGGGTGTTTCGGGTCAGGACACATGAGGATGTGCCATGCGTTTCGCACTCGGTGGAGCTGATCGTCTCGACCGACGAACCTTGCTCGTCGCTGGCGGGCTGGGCTTGTTCGGGTTCTACCTATCCCCGGTTGCAGGGCAGGTCGTGACGAACCGCCGCAAGGTGGCGAAATCGACGATCCTCATTTGGCTCAGCGGCGGGGCGTCGCACATCGACACCTGGGACATGAAGCCCGACGCGCCGGCGGAATATCGCGGGGTCTTCCGTCCCAGCCAGACTCGGGTGTCCGGCCTCTCGCTGTGCGAACACTTGCCGCATCTCGCGAAACAGGCCCACCACCTCGCTGTCGTCCGCTCTCTGGGGGACCACAGCCGGGGCACCGGCGACCACCACGCCGGGTACTATTACAACCTCACGGGCCATGCCCCCGACCGGACGTTTCACCAACTCCTCAACGCGCGCACCCCTTACGCCACCGACTGGCCTTCGATGGCCTCGGTCGTCGTCAAGAAGCGCCCCGCCCATCCTTATCTGCCCTCGGCCATCACGCTGCCGCACAAAGAGGGTGCCCCGGAGTTCACGCGACCCGGTCAGTTTGCCGCCCGGCTCGGGATCGAGTTCGACCCCGTAATCGTCGAAGGATCGCGAGACCGCCCGCTGGATTTCCAGATTCCCGCGCTCAGCTTGCGTGGCGACATTTCGGAGCAACGGTTGCTCGCCCGGCGCGACCTGCTGAAGGCTTTCGACGATGCCCACCGGATGACCGCCGGCTCGCAGCAGGCGCGCGACTACGGCAAGAACCAGTTAAAGGCGTTCACGCTCTTGCGGTCGCGGCAGACGAGGGCAGCGTTCGACCTCCGCGCCGAGCCGGAGCCTGTCCGGGAGAAGTATGGCGTCGGGATCAACGCCATGTCGATGCTCATGGCGCGTCGCCTCGTCGAGGCGGAAGTCCCGTTCGTCACCGTCTTTTGGAAGGAAGACCGGGAACTCGATCGACTATGCAAGAGTGGAGGAGGGTGGGACACGCACGGCAACAACTTCAACTGCCTGAAGGACCGCCTCCTGCCCGAATTCGATCGGCCCTACTCGGCCTTGCTCGACGACCTGCACCAGCGGGGCTTGCTGGAATCGACGCTCGTCGTGGTGTCGAGTGAGATGGGACGCCGGCCCAAGATTGGAGACATGCGTTCGGGCGGCGTCGGCGGCGCGGGTCGCGATCACTGGCCCGCGTGCATGTCGGTGCTATTGGCCGGCGGCGGAATTCGCGGTGGACAGGTGTTCGGCACCAGCGACAAGCGGGCGGAGTACCCGAGCGACAACCCCGTCGCTCCCGAACACATCGCGCGGACCGTCTTCCACGCGATGGGCATCGACGACTTGTCGGCGACGGATCGTGACGGTCGGCCCTTCCATCTGATGGAGGACGGCAGACCTCTTACCGAACTGTTCTGAGTGGTGCCCAGAAATAAGAACTAGCCACAGCTGAACACAAATAATTAGGAAGAACAATATGCTCTTCGATAATCATCTGTGTTCATCCGTGGCTAATAGTTTTGTCCGTGCGACGATCAGAACAGGAACTGGATTTCGGCTACGGGGCCGTGCCAGAATATCGACCCGTGATCCGTGGGGCGGTTGCCCTGGTTGGTCAGGTTGTATTCGACCTGGGCACCAGCCGTCGAGAAGTTTACTCCGTACATCGCCATGTACCCGACCCGGAAGCGGAGTCGCTCCAGCATGTGGAAATCGACGAACCCGGACACCTCACTCAGGCCGCTGAGGCGAACCGAGGTATGACTGACGTTGAAGGCCGATCGGCCATCGCCGCGAGTTAGAATCTGGTTCCGGTCGATGAAGTTAGGCCCGACCGCCGACTTGAACATGGTCGTGAGCCAGATCCAGCCGAGATACTCAGTCGGGATTGGTGCCGAGTATTCGCCGCCGAACTGGGGGGCGACGAGGTTGTTGCGCGTCGTCACGGCGTAGTTGGCTTGTCGGCGGGGATCCTGGGCACCGAAGATGTTGGTGATGAAGAACTCGTCATCGGTGTTGATGTCGATTCGTTCCCGCGAGTAGAAGTAACGTACCCCCAGGATCAGTTCCGTCCGGTTGACGGCAGCACTCCAGACGCGGTAATTGAGTTCGGCGTTGGCGACCTCGTTCGTGAAGCTGGCCTTCACGCGGTCCGCCTGGAGCCAGAGGCCGTTATTCCCCTCGAATCCCAGCGGTATCTTATTCGTAGGGCCGAAGGGGACGAACAGCCGTCCCCGGTCGGTTACGGTCATACTCGCAGTCGTGGGCGGGGTGTAGAACCCGGTCAGTTCGACCGCCTCGTTCCCGAACAGGTAGCCGACCGTGAGCCGACCGCCCAGCATCGACGCGGGGTCCACCTGGTTGAGGTTCAGCGACTCAGGCAACAGGGTCGAGTTCCTCTGGAAGACGTTGAATCCCCCATTGGGTAGAGTACCCAGGCCGGTCGGCACGGTGCCGGTGTCGAGACCTCTGCTCTGATTATCCTTGAACGCGATCGGCAGATGGGTCAGTCCCTGCCTCTTGAGGCCCATGCCACCGATGGCCGCGTAGGCAGCCGTCTCGGTGGGGTAGTTCTCCAACAAGAACGCTCCGTCGTGGTTCGCGGGGAGGTTGAGCGAGGCCGGGGGACCGGCCGGGGCCATCGCGGGGCTTATTGGACCCGGCACGAGGTTGGGCTGAGGCTCCGGGGTGTACCCGAGCGGTTCCATGATGCGGGTCGCGCCGACCGGTGAGGGATACCCCGACTGGGCCTGCGCCGCTGCCCCCAGGGCCAGCCACGCGGCGAGGACGGCCACGTGCTTCCACCATCTGGTCATGTCTCAGTTCCCCCTATCCCACGCACCTTGCCCGGTCCCAGGATCCCTGTTCGTGGTCGAACCTAGTTCGGGCCTGTCGGCGGTAACATCTCCACCATCAGGATCGACCTCCTAACCGCTAATCTTGAAAGAATGCGTCGATTCGGCCCATCCGGCATATTCGTCAGGGTCTCTCGAAGTCGGAGAATGGGATGAGGCAGACGCTGATACTACCACTGGGTGCGTGTGAAGAAATCGATTTGGAGGCGAGCCGGGAGCGTAACAGTAGTTTCCAAGATCACTCAGATGCTCTGCGAAGACCCCACCCCCCCGCCCCCTCCCCTAAAAGGGAGGGGAGCCGGAGGCATGTGTGAGAGCGTCACGTCTCCCTTTGACTGGTATTGCTCCCCCTCCCTTTTAGGGGAGGGGGCTGGGGGGTGGGGTCTAACCAGCGCCTGAGTGATCTTCGAAACTACTGTTTCGCCCCCGGATCGCCTCCAAATCAATTTCTTCACACGCATCCAGTGTTAGCAGCAGCGTCTGCCTCATCCGATTCTCCGACTTCGAGAGACCCTGACGAATATGCCGGATGGGCCGAATCAACGCATTCTTTCAAGATTAGCGATAAAGAGGTCGATCCTGATGGAGGAGATGTTACCGCCGACAGGCCCGAACCAGGTTCGACCACGAACAGGGATCCTGGGACCGGGCAAGGTGCGTGAGATAGGGGGAACTGAGACATGACCAGATGGTGGAAGCACGTGGCCGTCCTCGCCGCGTGGCTGGCCCTAGGGGCAGCGGCGCAGGCCCAGCCGGGGTCTCCCTCACC
>JANXSH010000809.1 GCA_025356615.1 Planctomycetia bacterium
CTCGCCTTCGGGGCCGGCTCCTCCCACATCTGGTCCGTGCCCCTGACCGTGTGGACCTTCCTCACCCAGGCGCTCTCCCCCCAGAAGTCGTGCGTGGCCGCCGTGGCCCGCGTCCTGACCCTGCTCGCGATCCTCGGCCGCCCTCCCTGTCGCTCCGGATCCGGTGCCTATTGCAAGGCACGCGCCAAGCTTTCCGAGTCGTTCCTGCGCCGGCTGGCCGTCGATGTCGGCTGCCGAGCCGAGGACGCCGCGCCAGACGCCTGGCGCTGGCACGGCCGCCGCGTCGTCCTCGTCGATGGCTCGTCGCTGTCGATGCCCGACACGGAGGCCAACTAGGCCGACTACCCGCAGTCGCGGGAGCAGAAACCGGGCGTCGGCTTCCCCCAGATGCGATGGGTGGCGCTGATCGCCCTGACGACCGGATGCGCCCTCGATTCGGCGTTCGGCCCTTGCCGGGGCAAGGAGACCGGCGAGACGGCCTTGTTCCGCCAACTGCTGGGCACCCTGCGGAAGGGGGATGTGCTGGTGGCGGATCGCTACTACTGCTCCTATCGGACCGTCGCGCTGGCCAGGCAACTCGGCGTCGATGTCGTCTTCCGCCAGCACCAGGGCCACGGCACACCGACTTCCGTCGTGGCCGACGGCTGGGTAAGAAGGACCACGTCGTCGATTGGGACGAGCCGAAGCGTCCCGAGTGGCTGGACCAAGAGACCTACGACTCGCTGCCGGACACGCTGACGCTCCGCGAGATGCGGGGCTGCATCGGCGCGGCGGGCTGCCGGGTTCGGGAGCTGACGCTGGTGACGACCCTCACCGATCCCGCGACCGGGGCCAACTCTACGGCGAACGATGGCATGGGGAGGTCGATCTGCGCGCGATCAAGACGCACAGGGGCATGGACATCCTGACGTGCCAAACGCCCGAGAGGGTGCGGAAGGAGATCGGGGCGCATCTGCTGGCCTACGACCTGGTCCGCGAGGTGATGGCCCAGGCGGCGCGGGAACACGGCGTGACGCCGCAGCGGCTGAGCTTCCTGGGGACCGTGCAGACGCTCGAGGCGTTCCGACCGCCGCTGCTGGCGGTCACGGAGGCGGACATGCCGAGGCTGATCGGGCGCATCCTGGCAGCGATCGCCGCTCATCGGGTAGGGGACAGGCCGAATCGCTACGAGCCACGCAAGGGGAAGCGACGGCCCAAGGGCTATACACGTCTGACACGTCCACGAGCGGTGGAACGTGCGGAGTTGGAGAACGGATGAGGCAGGCCGAGACGCGCCGTGGAGGAGGGAAGCCTTAGAAGGCGACGAAGAAGGCAGGACAACGCTCGGGGGGGAGGGGGCGCGCGGAGAAGCGTTGCGGAGGTTCGAGCCGAAATCCAACGGTGTTCGCAGGCCGTACAAAGTTGACACGATCTGCCACCCGATCAGGCCGAGTTGCCAGGGCGGATCGCATTTCGTAAATCGCCCAGCAGACAGTAGATACGGACGGAAGTGCCATTCGGTATTATCCCATCTTGCCCCGTCTACGCCAGAGCAGGTGTGAGCCGTCGAGTAAGCCAATCCCCCTCTCACTTCGTGGGCGGAGCCTCCGCGATGTCCTTCTGGAGTCGCTCCTTGCGGTGTTGCAGCGGCGGAGGCAACGCCGCGTCCCCCACCCATTGCAAGTGGAAGCGCGCGGCGGACGGGTTGCGGTGTTCGAGGCAGTGTTCGGCCTCCTGGATGTGCCAGAACGCGGCTCGCGCGTCGGCCAGCAAGACGTTTCGACGTTTCGCCTCCGGGGAGGTGACATCCCCCGCGTTCTCCGCCTCCCACAGGCTGACGGACTCGTCCCAGTTCGTCCCGACGAGTCCGGTGCCGTCCGGGCTGAAGACGACGCGGGGGGTGAACGGCGCGTCCCAGTACCGCTGGGGCGCGCCGCGCAGCGTGAGTACCTCCAACTTCGACTCGGGATCCCACAGTTTGACGAGGTCGCGGGTGATGCCCGCCAGCCGGGCGGTGCCCAGCCGGCCTCCGACGGGGCTGAAGGCCAGTTCGCACAGGAGGCGGGGCGCGGGGATCTTACGCATCCCACCGAGGGCCAATCCTCCCGTGCCGTCCGGGGTGACGTTTTGGATGCGAATCATCCGATCTTCCTCCCCCGCCGAGGCGAGGAGCCTCCCGTTGGGGCTGAAGGCGAGCGCGAGGACGTTGCCCTTGTGGGCGTGCAAGACCGGGCCT
>JANXSH010000841.1 GCA_025356615.1 Planctomycetia bacterium
CACTCTCCCGCAATTCGCCGTAGAGCCGGGCGTTCTCGGTCGCGACGGCGGCGCGGTGGGCGAGGTCGCGGGCCAACGTCAAGTCGGCGGGGCCGTACAGCCGACCCGAATCCGACGTATGGACGGTGATGTAGCCGAGCGTCCTGCCCCGCGAGGTCAGCGGCACGCAGATGTACGACCGCAGGCCGAATTCCCGCAGGATGCGCAAATGGTCCTCGTCCTGGGCCGAGGCGAGTAGCATGGCGTCGGTGATTTCCGCGCGCATTTCCGCCTCGCCCGAACGCAATACGTGCGGCGGGCCGCCGAGGGCGTCGGGCCGGGGCGGATACCGACGGTCGAGTTCGTTCGCCAGCTCGACCTTGGACGGGTCCGTATGCACGGCGGCCAGCCGCCGTAGCGAGCCGTCCGGCTGGGCCATGTCAACGGCACACCAGTCGGCGAAGAAGGGCACGGACAGCCGTGCCACCTTCCCCAGTGTACTTTCGTAGTCCACGACGGCGGCGAGGGCGGCGCTGGCGTCCGCCAGGAACTGGGCACTCGCTTCGGCCCGCTTCTGCTCGCTGATGTCGGTGTTCGTGCCGAACCAGTAGAGGATGCTGCCCTCGGCGTTTCGCAGCGGGTTGACCCGTGTGAGGAACGGGCGGAACAGCCCGTCTGCCCCTTTGAGGGGGAATACCATGTCGAACGGCATCCCGCTGGTGATGGACGCTCTCCAACGCGGGAGTACGGTCGGCAGGACTTCCGGGTCGTGGACGGACTGCCAACCCCAACCCTCCATCTGCTCGGGCGTCGTGCCCGTGTAGTCGTACCAGCGGCGGTTGTACCAAAAGATGTACCCGTCGGGACGGGCCATCCACGCCAACTGCGGGATGGCGTCCGCCATCAGTCGGAGTTTCTCGTCGTTCTCCCGGAGCGACGCCTCGGCACGCTTGCGCTCGATGCACAGTGCGACCATGTCCGCGAGGGGGGCCAGGTCGGTGAGGACCGTCTCCGATAGGGCCTCCCGGGAAAACAGCGCCAGCACGCCGAGTACGCGCACTTCCACGGCGAGCGGGTAACCGGCGAACGCCACCATCCCCTCCCGACGCGCCCACTCCTGGTCGCTCACGTTCGGGTCGTCCTGGACCGCGTTGGTCCGGTGCGGCTGCCGGCTCTGGGCGATCCGACCGATCTTGTACTCGCCGACTTTGATGCGGCTATGCGGCCCGTCGAGGTGCGTGTAGAGTCCGGCGCTGGCCTGGAGCACCAGAACCCCCGCCGCCTCGTCGAGCGTCCAGACCCGGACGAAGGCGGCATCCAGATGTCGGACGACGGCCTCCGCCGATCGCTGGAGGATCTCGCGGACGCCCTCCACGCTCGCCAGGGCGACTGCCACGTCGGCGCGAAGTGCCACGAGGCGGGCGCGCTCGGCCTGCGCCTGCTCGGCCCGCTTGCGTTCGGTCACATCGCGGAAGACCAGGACCGCCCCCTCCGGAGCGCCGGACCCTTCTCGGATGGGCGCGGCGCTGTCGTCGATGGGCCGTTCCGTCCCGTCCCGCGCGATGAGGACGGTGTGGTTCGCCAGCCCGACGATCGTACCCTCACGCAGGGCGCGGAGGGCGGGGTTCTCGACCGGTTGGCGGCTGTACTCGTTGACGATGTGGAAGACTTCCGGCAGGGGGCGGCCCGTAGCCTCGGACGCGGTCCAGCCGGTCAGCGCCTCGGCCACGGCGTTGAGGAAAATCACCCGGCCATCGGCGTCGGTGCTGATCACCGCGTCGCCGATGCTCGCGAGCGTGATCCGCATCCACTCCGATTGCTTCCGCAACGCCTCCTCGGCGCGATGGCGCGCGAGGAGAACGCTCCGCGCGTTTTGTAGCGCGACGGAACGGAGTCGGTCCTCTTCGTCGTCCTTCCCGGCCATTAACAGCCCCCGAGGATTTTCGCCGCGAGTTCGGTGCCCCTTACGCGAGCCTGGATCTTTTCGAACGCCGTCTCGCGGCTCGTCGTCGTGTCGTCGGAGAACGGTGAGAACCCGCAGTCGTCGCAGGTGCCCAGCTGCCCGACCGGAATGTACTCGGCCGCCTCGAGAACACGGTCCCGGATTTCCTCCTTCGTCTCGACGCGCGGGTCGATCGGCGAGACGACACCGACGAAGACCCGCTGGTCCGCCTTCAGGTGGTCGCGGATGATCTTCAGGATGCGGACGCGGTCGCGCTCGCCGGCCAGGGCGACGTAGAAGTTCCCGGCGTTCAGCTCGAACAGGCTGGGCAGCAGTTCGGCGTAATCGACCTCCCCGCTATGCGTCGAGTCCCGGTCGCTCCCAGGGCAGGTGTGGACGCCGATGCGAGCGCGGTCCAGGGCGGAGAACCGTGACAGCGCGAGGTTGTTCAGGTCGATGAAACTGTTGAGAAGGTTGCCGGAGGGGTCGATCTTGACCGCCAGTCGCCCCTCCGTGAAGTCGATCTGCACCTTGTGCGCGCCCTTTCTCAGGCAGGCCCGAACCTCCGCTTCGTGCTCGGCCAGGAGGTCGTCGATGAACTGCTCGCGTGAGTAATGGGGGATCTCCTCGGGCGGGTACATGAGGCTCAAGGCCGAGGGCGAGATGACCGCCTGCTTCACCGGCATGTGTGCGTACAGCAGCGCCACGTCCAGGTAGCTGTCCGCATACCTCTTGTAGCGGAACGGGCCAGCTGTCAACCGGGGCATCCGGCGGATGTGGCCGGCCGAGAACGGGATCTCGAAGCCATCCGGGGCCGTGTTCGGCATGCCGTGGACGCAGTAGGTCCAGAAGTTGTGGTACTTCCGCTGCTCTCCGTCGGTGATGACCGGCGACCCGGTGGCCTCGAACCGCGCGATGGTGTCCCGGATCGCCTCGTCATAGAGCGGGTCCAGCGCGGGGTCCGCAGCGCCCGTCGCCGCGACCGCCTCGATCAGCCGGAGGGGCCTCGGGATGCTGCCGATCGGCTCGGTGGGGATGGTCATTGCGGTGACTCCTGTTATCTGAACGCCCGAGCGGGGCGATACTCGCCCGAATCGGGTTGGTCGTTCGTCAGTAGTTTCGAGGACCACGGGTAGTCGCTGGTTAGACCCCACCCCCCGGCCCCCTCCCCTAAAAGGGAGGGGGAGCCGGAGGCATGTCTTTGGGCGTGAAGTCTCCCCCTGATCCGGTCTTGCTCCCTCTCCCTTTTAGGGGAGGGGGGCTGGGGGGTGGGGTCTTCGCATCGCCTGAGTGAGATCCTTGAAACTACCGTCATGCCACTTCCAACGGCCAGGCATGACCGATTCGCTCGCCATTCGCCCGCTGCGAGTGGGTGGCCCTCCTGACTTCGAATATTATACGGCAGAGGCAGCGAGTTGCCACGGGAGTCACCTCGGAGAACGGGCGACCAAATCCACTCGAGGGCACGAACGCAGCCCCTTTGGAGGTGAAGTCTCCGTGCTACGATCGACGTTCTCTCAACTGCTGAGGGTGTCGGTTCAGGCATCGATCCCGATCCCCGCCAACGCCGGCCTCTCGGACTGTAGCAGTGACAGGTTGCGGTAGACCCCCTCGGCCCGTTCCAGCAATTCGTGGTGCGTCCCGGCCTCGACGACCCGGCCCTGGTCGAGTACGTAGATGCAGTCCGCCCCCCTCACCGTCGAGAGTCGGTGGGCGATCACGAAGCTCGTCCGGCCCTCCATGAGGCGGTCGAGCGCCTCGAGGACGAGGCGCTCGCTCTCGGAGTCGAGCGCGCTGGTCGCCTCGTCGAGGAGGAGGATCGCGGGGTCGCGCAAGATGGCCCGCGCGATGGCGACGCGCTGGCGCTGGCCCCCGGACAGCTGGACGCCGCGCTCGCCGACCCGAGTGGCGTAGCCCTCGGGGAAGGCGACGATGAAATCGTGCGCGTTCGCCTGGCGGGCGGCCTCCTCGATCTCCTGCGGCGTGGCCTCTACCTTGCCGTAGGCGATGTTCTCCGCGACGGTGCCCCCGAACAGCATCAAGTCCTGCGGGACGATCGCCATGTTGGATCGTAAGAGGTGGAGGTCGTACTCCGAGGCGGGCTTGCCGTCGATCAGGATTCGCCCGCCGTCCGGCTCGAAGAGGCGCAGGAGCAACGAGACGACGGTGGTCTTCCCCGCGCCGGACGGGCCGACGAGGGCGACGCGCTGCCCGGCACTCGCCGACAGGGATACGCCGCGCAAGACCTCCACCTCGGGCCGAGACGGGTAGGAGAAACGGACATCGTCGAGGCGGACCTCTCCGCGAATCGCCCGGCGCGTCGGGGTCGTCACCTCGGGGATCGGCTCGGTCGTCGCGCGGAGGATCTCTCGGACGCGGGCACTCGCGCCGAGCGTCTTCTGGATCTGGCTGTACAGTTCGGCGAACGAGCCGACGGCCCCGGCGACGTAGAACGTCAGGAGGATGAATTGCGTCAGGTCGCCGGAACTGAGTTCGCCCGCCAGGACGAGGCGGGAGCCGTACCACAGCACGAAGACGATCGACCCGAACAGGGCGAAGACGATGAACGAGACGAACACCCCTTCATAGACCGCGCCGCGTATGGCGGTCTTCATGTATTCCGCGAGGGCCTTGCCGTATCGCGCCTGCTCGAAGGACTCGTTGGTGAACGCCTTGACGCTGGCGATGTTGTGCAACGTCTCCTCGACGATGACGTTGCTGTCCGCGAGCTGGTCCTGTGCCCGCTTGGCGATCTTGCGGATGCGGTTGCCGAACACGACGGCGACGACCGAGAGGACGGGCACGGTGAGCAACATCATGCCGGTGAGCTTCAGCGAGGTCATCAGGATCAGGCCGACGCCGCCCACGAGCAGGACCAGTTGACGGAGGAAGTGCGGGGCGGTATCGACGAGCGTGTCGCGGATGCGCGTGAGGTCGGCGGCGATCCGGCTCGCCAACTCGCCGACCCGACGACTGTTGTGGAAACTCATCGACAGCCGGACCATGCGGGAGAACGTGTCCCGTCGCAAGTCCGCCAGCGCCCCCTCGCCCACTCGGGCGAACAAGACCGTCCGCAGGAACGCGAACGTCGCCTGGACCGCGAGGACGGCCATGAGGCCGAGCGCGACGAGGTTCACGTTCTCGAGCCAGCTCCGGGGAACGCCCTCTCGCGTGCCGACCACGATGGCATCGACGAGTTTGCCGGCGAGGACGGGGAAGCCAAGCCCGACGAGGCTGCTGACGAAGAGGCAGCCGAGTGCGGTGCCGAACTCGAAGCGATAGGGCCGGAGATAGCCCAGGAGCCTGATCGCGTCGCGAAGCGCCTGCCTGGTGATGGGAGTGGCGGGGGGGTCGTCTTGCTTCGGCGGTCGTCGCATGCTCGGCGTCCTGCGTGAATGATTCGCGTGGCCTGGCCTATCTCGAAGGCTATCGGAGCATCAGGAATTTAGCCCCAGATGAACACCGATGCACACAGATAAGACAAGGAAATCGATAAGAGCCGGGTGTGGATGGAGCTGATTCCTCTGCCCCTTCTTGGTTTCATCTGTGTTCATCTGGGGCTAATTCTTCTTTCCAGACAGCCTCTCAGGTATTCTAGGCGATGGCGACAGCAGTCGCCTCGATTTTGTTACCGACGGAGAGCATGACGAGGCGAATCCACTATGGTACGATGAACAGATCCGAATCCTCTCATAAGGGAAGCGACCCTCCGATGGACCAGGGCATCCTGTATTTCTTCGAGCGGCTGCACGAGCCGTGGCTCGATCCGGTCGTCCAGGCGATCACGACCCTCGGCAACCCCTGGCCGATGACGGGCGTCGTCGTCACGCTGGCGTGCCTGTTCGCCTGGCTTCGTCAGTATCGCTTCGCCCTGGTGATCGTCTGCGTCGGGTGTGCGGCGGGCGGCCTGCATCTGGGCGTCAAGTATCTGGTGAATCGACCCCGGCCGCGCGTCACCTGGGCGCTGATCGACGTGCCGAATCAGCCCAGCTTCCCGAGTGGCCATGCGATGGGGACGATGGCGATCTATTTCGGCGGGGCGTTACTGGGCGCGAAGCTGATCGCCTCGCCGCGCTTCGCCGTTTCTCTCCGCCTCTCCGGGGTGGTGTTGGCCCTACTCGTCGGCCTGAGTCGGCCCTATCTCGGGGTGCATTACCCGATGGATGTCTTCGCGGGGTGGGTCGGCGGGCTTCTCTGCTCGCTGGTGGGGAATGCGTGCGCGGGTCCACCGCAACCGTTAGACGCACCCGTGGACGAGACGACTCGAGGACTCTGAGAAGAGTGGTGACATGAGTCGGATGCTGGTCCGACCTAACCCCCTAACCCCCTTCCCTAAAAGGAAGGGGGGACCAGACACAACCCACTCCTGCTCCCCCTGCCCTTTAGGGGAGGGGGCGGGGGGGTGGGGTCAGCCGCTCACTGACTTCAGCTGCTCACTTGGACGTGTGCAGATAGCTAAGGAAATGGGATCGCCACGCGGTCGAGGGCGAGTTGCCATTCGGCCTGGAGGCCGAAGTGTTCGACCCATCCGAGGATGTAGACGCGGTCGATGCGTTCGGCCTGGACCTTCAGCACGCCGGCGATGTCGCGGATGTGCTTGTCGGATCGGCCGTCGCGGTAGAACAGGAGCTTGTTGAGGATGATGTCTTCGGGGGAGGAGAACCACGCGGAGAAGGCGGGATCGGTGATACGAACCGCGCGAGACAGCACCGATCGGCTGAACGCATCGTCTTTCGAGGCGATCAGGTCT
The DNA here is from genome assembly GCA_025356615.1 of Planctomycetia bacterium. GTDB lineage: Bacteria > Planctomycetota > Planctomycetia > Gemmatales > Gemmataceae > JANXSH01. The sequence continues at coordinate 6,672 of JANXSH010000841.1, forward strand.
GCCTTCAATCCAGACTCCGGGTGCAGGATGTTGAACTGGAACTTCGTGCGAACCGCGAGGACGACTGCCGCCCGCGAACAGTAGAAATCCGCCTCCGGGAACGCCGCAATCAAGGCATCGACCTGGTCCATGCCAAGCTCGAGGACGATGTCGATGTCGTTCGTGAATCGTGGCTCACCGTGGGCACCGCTCGCCATCGACCCGGTGACGTAGTAGGGGATCCGAAGACGATCGAGCGTTTCGCCGAGGAGCCTCAACAGGTCAAACGGCTCCATGAGACATCCTCCTCGCCACCTCTCTGCGGATTTCAGCCTCTTCCCATTCCGGGTGCATCAGTCGCACACTCGCCGTAACGAGGCGGCGCGCGAGTCTCCACGAGCCGGTCACGATCGCCAGTCGCTCTTGGGGCGTCTTCCGGCGCAGGATCGCTGCCACCCGATCGCAGACGACTTCCGGGTCGGGTCTCGGAGTGTTCATGCGTTTCTCTTTACTCCCATTGCTCGGAGCGACTACACTCACCCCATCTTACCCGACGGAGTCATGCCATGCGATGGATCCTCTGCCTCACGATGCTCGTCTCGCTCGGCTTCGCGCCCGCGCCGGTATACAGACCCGGCAAGGACTCGAGGAGCGACCTGGAGAAACTTCAGGGGACGTGGCAAAGCACCTCCTGTCGATGCGGAGGCCGGACGATCGAAATGGTAACGACCTGGAAATTCAGAGAGAACGACCTCGATGTCCACCACAAGAATGGAGCCATCGGAGAGACTGTAGCATCATTACAGAACAGAGTGCGCTGCTTCTTTTTCCTCTGTCGGTGCAAGGCTACAGTGGTCTGAGAGCGGCCTCGTGCTTGGGCGTCCCGAAGCATATCGAGAGCGATTCGCTGCCGGATGTGTGTCAACGTCCGGACTCGGTAGACCCGCT
>JANXSH010000855.1 GCA_025356615.1 Planctomycetia bacterium
AGCGGTGTCGGCGGGCCGAAGGCCGAAGAGGACGCGCAGGCGAAACGCGCCCTCGCCGACGCGCTGGTCGCCGTCGAAATCGAGGCGAGCCAGCCGCAGCCGCCCGTCGCCGTACTCCGGGGCCACGCCCAGGAGGTCACCTGCGTCGCCGTCTCGCGCGGCCCGAACTCACGCATCGTCTCCGGCAGCGTCGAGGGCATCGTCCGCGTGTGGGAGCGAGTCCCCGGCGAGGAGCGATGGGAGGAGCGGTTCAAGCTGAATCACCACGCGCCGATCCGCGCCATCGCCTGCACTTCTTCCGACGCGAAGCGGAACCTCTTGATGACCGCGACTTCGACCGGCCGCGTCCGCCTCTTCGACCTCGACGACCTGAAGGCCGGCGAGAAGCTGTTGCCTGACCAGCACAAGGGGCCGATCAACGCGGTCGCCTTCACCGCCGACGGGACGATGGCTGCTAGCGGTGGCGACGACCGCGCCATCATGCTCTGGAACGTCGGGGCCGAGTCGCCCCTGCTCCTCCGCCGGGACGGTGCCCACCAGGCACCGATCACGTCGCTGGCGTTCACCCCGAAGGACCAACTCGTCTCCGCCGGGCGCGACAAGGGGCTGTTCGTCTGGAGCCTGGAGGCCGGCAACGGCAAGGAGAAGGTTCTGACGAGGGTCGGCGACATTCCGGGACGGTCCGGCGACGTGACCCAACTGGGCCTCGACCCGACGGGCGAATTCACCCTCGTCGACGAGGGCCGCGAGCTGCGCGTCGTCGCGCTGAAGGATCAGCACATCGAAGGCTCGCTGGCCAACTCCGGCGCGAGCGGCAGTTTCTCGACCCTCGCCCTGTTCTCGCCCGACGGCAAGTCGATCCTGACCAACGGGGCGGCCGCCGGTCGGCTCCAACTCTGGCGGGCACCGTCGTCCATGACCCGCGCCGCCGAGCTACGTCAGTTCCTCTGGAGCTACCCCGTAACGTGCGGAGCCTTCGACTCGACGGGGACCTTTGCGATCACGGGCACCACGGACAGCAAGGTGCTCGTCTGGAAGATGCCGACGACCGCCGAGGCCAGTCGTCCTCTCAAGGGAGAACTGACCTACGTCGAGAGCTTCCTCGACACCAGCAACAAGCGCGTCACCGTGCGGGCGACCCTCGACAACGCCAAGGGCTGGGTCATCCCCGGCGTCGCCGCGTCGATCATCATCCCGCCGGTTCGGTGACAAGGTGACAAGGTGACAAGGTGACAAGGCGTTCATGCTCTCGTTCACCTTGTCACCTTGTCACCTTGTCACCCGAGCGAAGCGAGTCACCTTGTCACTCATAGAGGTGTCCCATGTCCCTGGCGAACCCGGCAGCAGATTTGGAGAGGCGCAAGCGGCTACGCATCCGCTTGCGCCCCGACATCGCCATCGAGGCGCATCGCTACGAGGGCCGGACGTTCTTCGTCGTCAAGGATCCGGTCGCGCTGCGCTACTATCGGCTCAAGGACAACGAACACTTCTTGCTCCAGTTCCTCGACGGCAAGCACACGCTCGAGGAGGCGCAGAAGGCTTACGAGAAGGAGTTCCGCCCCGAACGGCTGAAGCTCGAGGATCTCGAGGGGTTCGCCCAGCAGCTACTCACGGCGGGGCTTGCGCTTAGTGAGTCGCCGCGCGCCGGCAAGCAACTCTTCGAGAGGCGCGGCAAGCGCATCCGCAAAGAGTGGATGCAGACGCTCAGCAATATCCTTTACATCAAGATACCGATCTTCGACCCCGAGCGAGTCCTGAAGGTCCAACTGAAGTTCATGGGGTGGATCTTCTCCCTGTGGTTCTTCACGCTCAGCGTCCTGTTCATGGGCGCGGCCATCATGCTCGTCGCCACGCACTTCGAGGCGTTTCGCAGCAAGCTGCCGAGCTACCAGGAATTCTTCAGCCTCAAGTCGGCGGTCTACCTCTGGTGCGCGTTGGGCGTCGTCAAAGTGATCCACGAGTTCGGTCACGGACTGAGTTGTAAGCGATTCGGCGGCGAGGTCCACGAGATGGGCGCGCTGATCATGTGCTTCTCGCCCGCGCTGTATTGCAACGTCAGCGACGCCTGGATCCTGCCGAACAAGTGGCACCGCATCATCATCAGCTTCGCGGGGATCTACGTCGAACTCATCATCGCCGCCATCTCGACGTTCGTCTGGTGGAACACGCCCACCCAGCCGTTCATCAACAACCTGTCCCTGTCGCTCATGATCGTTTGCAGCGTCAGCACGGTGGTCTTCAACGCCAACCCGCTGATGCGCTACGACGGCTACTACGTCCTCGCCGACTGGCTCGAGATACCGAACCTGCGCGAGAAGGCCAACCGCTACCTGAAGAACCTCCTTCTCGAGGCGTGCCTCGGCGTCGAAGTTCCCACCGAGGAGTACATGGAGGCGACCCGCAAGGCGCTCTTCCTGATCTTCGCCATCGTCAGCTACTTCTACCGCTGGATCGTGACGTTCGGCATCTTGTACCTGTTCTACACCTTCCTCCGACCCTACAAGCTCGAGATGGTCGGCAACCTGTTGACCCTCGCCGCCATCTTCTCGATGACGATCTGGCCGGTCTACCGCATGGGCCAGAGTATCTACAAACGCGGGAGACTACCGGACATGAAACGCAAACGGGTCTTGATCTCCTCCTTCGTGGTCGCGATCTTCTTCCTGATCCTCGCGACCGTGCCGATCCCGATCAGCCGCATCCGCGGCCTGGCCGTGGTCCAGGCGCACCCCGATGTCAGCACCCAGGTCATGCTCAAGCAATCGGCCATCCTCGTCCGCCTCGAAGTCCAGCCCGGCGAGAGGGTCACGCGCGGCCAGGTGCTGGCCAAGTTCCGCGACATGGACCTCGAAGCCAAGCTCGCCTCGAACCGTGCCGACCGGGACAGCTCTCAGGGCTACCTCAAGAGCCTGGAGCAACAACGCTCCTCTGCAACGGACTCGCGCGAACGCAGCAAACTCCAGACCGAGATCGACGAATCGACGGGCAAACGGGACATCGCCCAGAGCGCGATCGACTTCGCCCTGGGGATCCAGAAGAACGAACTCACCATCCTGGCCCCACACGACGGGATCATCGGCCAGGGGCCGAAGATCGAGGATGTCGGCAAGACGTTCGAGGGATCCCGCGAGCAGTCCCAGTCGCCGCCGCTGTTCACGATCCACTCGACCGAGCAGATGCGAATCTGCCTGCCACTGGTCACGAGCGACTACAACCAACTCAACGAGAACCTCCAGGCGCTCGCCAAGGAGAACGAGGGGCGCGAGCTTCCCGTCACGCTGCGCGTCCACGGGCTGGACTCCGCGACCTGGACCGGGAGGATCGCCCGGCTCGACCAGTCGGAGGCCAAGGTCGTCCCGCTCCCGCTCTCCAGCCGGGCGGGCGGCCCCGTCCCGGTCCACCCGCCTTCGGGCAAGTCGCAGGGCCTCGTGCCCCAGACGCAGCACTACCTCGTCTACATCGACATCACCAACCCGAGCCAGGCCATCACCGTCGGCAGCATGGCGCAGGTGAAGATCAGTTGCCGTCCCGAGACGTGCCTGAGCTGGGCGTGGCGCACGGTCAACAACGTGTTCAACCTGCGACTGCTGTAGGGGAATGGCAAATGTTTCGGGAGGGGCGTCTTAGCCCGACGCGCAAGCGAGGGAATAGGGTCA
>JANXSH010000886.1 GCA_025356615.1 Planctomycetia bacterium
GCGGGGATCATGCCGTAGGAGGAGCCGTTGTACTGGCGCGGGTCGAGCTTCTCGTAGATCGCCGCCGTGTCGTCGAGGATCTGGATCTCGCACAGGGCGACGCTCGACGGCTGGCCCTTGCCGGGATACCGGAGGGCGAGGCCGTTGTTGCCCCCCGGCGGGAGGCGATACTCGACGCGCGCGACGAAGTCGGCGTACTCGGCCTTGGTGTGGATGTTGCCGCCCTTCTTCGGCTTGCAGACGATGGCCCCGTCCTTGACCTCGTAGTTCTGGAGCGGCCCCGCCCAGCCAGAGAAGTCCTTGCCGTTGAAGACGTTCTCGAACCCGACGGTTGAGTGTTTGCGTAGGAGGGTGTTGGCCTCTTCCGACCCGATCTCGCGGAGGAAGACGTTGCGCCAGCGGATCTCGCCGCCGTGGGTCTGGAACTGGATCGGCCCGGTCGATCGCAGCGGAATGGCCCGGTTCCAGAAGTTCTCGAGCCGGGCGTGATCGACCACGAGCTTGCCGTTGAGATAGACCGTGACGCGCTCCCCGACCTGGAGGATTCGCATGGCGTTCCACTGACCGAACGGCTTATCGGCGTGGACGAGCGGGTCACGTCCGGCCGCGCCCTTGGCGTTGTTGAACAGACCCCCGCTGCCCTTGTCCGCGCCGCGATCCCACTTGCCGCCCTCCTTCGTCGTGTCCCAGATTTGCACCTGGGGCGTGGCGCGAAGGTAGATCCCGCTGTCGGCCTTGGCCACGGTCTTGTACTCGAGGAGCAGTTCGATGTCGCCGTACTCGCGATCGGTCGTCAGGTAGGCACCCTCGCCGTCGTTGACGAGTTCGCCGTCCTTCACGCCCCAGTGCTTCTTCGCGTCCTCGGTCCACGCGGCGATCTGCTTCTTCCGGTCGCCTTCCGAAAGGTCCGCCAGCTTGTACGGGTCGTAGTGCGGCATGCCGTGCCAGCCTGCGAGAGCCTTACCGTTGAACAGGGCGACGAACCCTTTGGGCGGTGTCGGAGCGTCGGACCGAATCGAGGGAGTGAGAGCGACGACGAGCGACATCGCGAACAAGGTGCGAGTCATGGCGGGGTCTCCGGCGAGGGTGGGGAGTGTGGGGGAATTGTACCCGAAGTCGGCGAGAATGCACGGGCCGCACGGGCTGATTCCCCTAAAAGTTGCTCTGGAATCGTGACCGCTCGCTCGCTATAGCCCTCGGCCATGACCGGCGGATCCTTTGCTGAATACCAGGTCGTGCTGGACACCTTCCGGGGGCCACTCGACCTTTTGCTCTATCTCGTCAAGCGCGACGAGGTCGATGTCCTCGACATCCCCATCGCGCGGGTCGCGGGGCAATTCAAGCGCTACCTCGACCTGCTGGCGCTCGTCGATGTCGAGCGGGCGGGGGACTTCATCGTGATGGCGGCCACGTTGATGGAGATCAAGAGCAAGATGCTCTTGCCCCGCCCCGAAGAGTCGGCCGTCGAGCAGGAGGACGACCCCCGGCGTGAACTGGTCCGCCAGTTACTCGAATACAAGCGATTCAAAGAGGCCGCCGTGCGCCTCGAGGCGATGGCGGCGGAACAGAGCCAACGATTGCCCCGGAGCGCGACCCCGGTATCATCGACCCGGACCGGCCCCCAGGCCCTCGAGGCCGTCGAGTTGTGGGATCTCGTCAGCGCCTTCGGCAGGCTCATGCACGAGACGCTCGCGCAACAGCCGCACACCGTCGTCGTCGATCACACGCCGCTGCACGTCCACATGGACGACGTGATAGAACGACTCCGGCATACCAGCCCCGTGTCGTTCGCGGCGCTCTTCACCCCGCCCTACTCGCGTTCGCGGCTCGTGGGGCTGTTCCTCGCCGTCCTCGAACTGGCCAAGGGGGGGAAGATCGTCCCGTCCCAGGGCGAGTGCTGCGGCGAAATATGGGTGGCGCTGGGCGAGGGTGAGGCGTTTGCTCCATAGGGGGGCAAGCGGTGGAGGCGGGTTCCTCCCCCACGTCAGCACGTCCTTCGTCACCACCGCATGCACCTCCGTCGATCACCGTTCGATGCCACTCTCCGGTATCATTCTTCGCCCTCCGAGCCATCTTCCCGCCGAGGTAAGACCTTCAGGCGGATGGCCTGATTCGGCGGCGTAGCGGGAGGACGATTCACGTCGGTCAACATCTCCACTTGGAGGCCAGGAACGTTCCAAAGGCACCGTATCAGACTTGGCCAGTCACACGATAAAACCTCAGTACGGAATCGAATCTCGTTGAAAACGGTGATCGAGATGATCTCCGAGTAATCGAAGGGCTGTTCTGCAAAGCGATCATCCATTAATTGGGACCGGCTCGACAGAGTCCACCAGAATACGGCACCGTTGGACATCTCCCAGTACGTCATCGGCGAGTAGTCGGCTACTACCGATAAGGCAGCGTACCAAACATTTGATGTATTCATATCAAAAGTTGTCCGTGTCCACCGAATCGTCACATCCACTCATGGCATTACCAAGGGGGCGAATGATCCGTCGGGCAAGTCCCTCGGCGATCTCGCGATGGCGTGGCACGGCCTGAGAGACGCCGGTAGTCGGATTCGTGTACCAGTCGTGCTTGGCCCCATGCCGCGAGAGTCCGCAGCCGAGTCCCTCGATCGTCCGAACCAAATCGACGCGCTTCATGAGACGATCAACTCATCGACCTTGCGAATGCCAAGGATCTGTCCACTCGTGACATCTTTGTAGAGATCCTCGAGGTGTTCTTTCAAATCGTCGAGAGATTCGCCCTGCGTCCAGTAGTCGGGGTAGTCTTGCAAATAACCCAACCAGAACGCCCCCTCCTGCCAGTAGACGTACTTGACGCTCAGCATGATCGACTCGCCTCGAATGATAGCTCTTCACTCAGCCTACACCAACACATCCTTCATCACCACCCCATGCACATCCGTCAATCTCCGTTCGATCCCGTTGTGGTAGAAGCTCAGGCGCTCGTGGTCGAGGCCGAGCAGGTGCAAGATCGTCGCGTGCAGGTCGTAGATCGTCGCGACCTTGTCCACGGCCTGGTGGCCGAAGTCGTCGGTCGCGCCGTGGCTGTAGGGTGCCTTCACGCCCGCGCCGGCGAGCCACACCGTGAACCCCTTGGGGTTGTGGTCCCGGCCCTGTGCGCCTTTCTGGAAGGTCGGCATGCGCCCGAACTCCGTGGACCAGACGACGAGCGTGTCGTCGAGGAGGCCGCGACTCTTCAGGTCGGTCAACAGGCCGGCGACCGGCTTGTCGAGGATGGGGCCGTGCCGGTCGTAGTCGATCTTCAACTGCTTGTGGCCATCCCAATTCCCGACGCCTTCACCCATCGCATACGCACCGTTGAACAGTTGGACGAAGCGCACGCCCTTTTCGATCAAACGCCGCGCGAACAAACAGTTGCGCCCGAACCCGGCGACGAGAGGGTTGCGGTCCCCCATGCCGTAGAGTTCGCGTGTCGCCTTCGACTCCTTCGACAGGTCGCTGACGGCGGGGGCCGACAACTGCATCCGGCCTGCGAGTTCATACGACGCGATCCGCGCCGATAGGTCGGTGTCGCCGGGGTGTCGTTTCATATGCCCCTCGTTGAGGAGCTTCAGGAAGTCGCGCGTCTCGCGGTCGGCGTCCTTGGTGATGGCACGCGGGGAGGTGAGGTTCGCGATCGGCTTGTCCGCCGAGAAAGACGTGCCCTGGAACACCGCCGGGAGGAAGCCCGCCGACCAGTTCGCGGTGCCGATCTGCGGAATCCCGCGCGGATCAGGGATCGCCACGAACGCGGGCAGGTCGGCGCACACGCTGCCCAGGGCGTAGCTCACCCACGCGCCCGCGCTGGGGAAGCCCTCGAGCGTGAACCCCGTGTTCATCTGCGACTCGGCGGGGCCGTGCGTGTTCGCCTTCGCGGTCATCGAGTGGATGAAGCAGAGCTTGTCGACCTGCTCGCCGATGAGCGGCAATAGGTCCGATGTCTGCTTGCCGCACTTCCCGCGCGGGCGGAAGGCGTAGGGACTCTTCGTGAGGTTCCCGTTCTCGCCCTGGAAGGTGACGAGCTTCGAGCCGGGCATCGGCTGCCCGTGGCGCTTGACGAGTTCCGGCTTGAAGTCGAACGTATCGAGGTGGCTGCACGCCCCGGAGCAGAAGATGTGGATGACGCGCTTCGCCTTCGCCGCGAAGTGCGGCTTCCGCGCCGCGAGGGGCGACTCGGCATCGATCGCCGGGCGGATCGGCTTCCGCGAAGCCTCGTCGGCCCGCGCGAGCATATCGACGAGCGCGATCGCCCCGAGACCGCCGCCGAGGTGGCCGAGGAAGTTGCGCCGGTCGAGGAATTGGTGGCCAGCGGGAGTGAGGGGATCGGACATGGGGAGCCTTATGAGATTGGGGCTGGAGGGAATCGCCTTCTCTGATCTTACGCCTACTTGCGATGAAATTGCGATGAGAGGCCGAGAACCGATGGGATGTTTCCTCACCAGTCCAGGCCTAGTTTGGCCAGTTCGGTGCGGATCCAGGGCAGGTTCCAGACGCGGACGGTGCCGTCGCGTGCGCCAGAGACGAGCAGCGTGCCGTCTGGGCTGACGGCCAGGGCGGTGATGACCGAATCGTGAGCCTGCCAACGGGTAAGTTCCTCCCCAGTGCGGAGGTCCAACAGGTGCAGGGTGCCGTCCTCGTCCGCCCGCGCAACGGTGTCGCCGTCGAAGACCAACGCGGAGGCGTGGGCCTGGCTTGAGGACACGGGCCAGCGGCGGAGTAGTTCGCCCGTGGCGGCCTCGTAGGCTCGCAGTTCCTTCTGCTCGTCCTTGTTTTTTGCATTCCTGTCATCTTGTTGGCGGGCTAGAATTCGCGCACCGTCTCTGCTCCAGCAGACCGTGTTCCAGTCGCCATCGGCAAGTTGGCGACCGAGTTTTCCCGTTCGGCCATCATGAATACGCAGCCCTGTAGAACCGGCGACGGCCATCAGCCGTCCGTCTGGACTGTGAGGGAACGCATTCCAATTATCCGCCTCATCGGGCGAGACAGTGTGGGTTCGGGTAACTCGATCCCAGACCTCGATGGCTTTAGTCCTGTACCCCCCTTCCCCCCCACCGGCATCTCGTTTGAGATACCACTTTTCCACTTGGGCTACCAAAGTTCTTGCATCCTGACCCCAACTCAGACGACGGGGGCGATGTTTAACATACTGAGCTACGATATTTAGCTTAGGGTGAAAGTCCTTCATATCATGAAGGAGCGGGTAGCCGGGATGATAGAAAGGAGTTGGGGGCTGAGATGGCAGAAGGCGCTCAGTTCGTAATCCCCCTGTGCCCCAAACACGCGACCAACCCTCAGCCTGGACGAGGGCCGGTAACAGACTGCTCGACGGTTGGAATAAACTGGCCACCGACTGGATCGCGATATGATACGTGACATCGGGACGCTCATCCTTGGCTGGTAACATCGCGGCCCAAACGTTGCCCTCCTGGTCACCCGCCAGCCAAGCACCTCGCCGTTCCAATCCCGTGGCGCGCAAGAACCAGCGATCTCTGCCCGCCTGGAGTTCGCAGAGGATCCCGTTACAAGCAACGCGACGGCCCCCTGGGAGAACTGTGAGCCGCTCGATGGCCTCTCCCGCACGGAACTCGGGGGCCGAGTGGGCCACCTTCCAGAGTTGGGCGAATCCATGCTCTAGCATGCCGATCCCACCGATGCCTTCCCCCCGGCCCTTCGAGTCCGTTCGTCCTTCTACCGAACGTCCAGAGGTGACGAGCAGCCGGCTCTCCGCGTCCCAGGCCCGGGCGGCGACGCCGCGAATGGTCGAGAGGACGCGGCCCGTGGAAACGTCGTGTAGATATGTGTTGAGGTTGTCACCGTCGCTGTGCATCGAGGCGAGCAGAGCCGTGTCCGGGCTGAACGGCACCAGGGCTCCGAACTCCTTGACAAGGGCCACCCCATGTCCGGTCACCAGCACAGCGCCGCGTCGGTTCCTAACGGTTTCCCAAAGGTAGATGATGTCTGAATCCCGCCTGTTACTCCAGGCGAGATAACGGCCATCGACGGACAGAGTTGCCCGGTCCGGCTCTGTCCCCTGGGGCCAGGGCGAAGGAAGTTGTCGGTTCTGCTTCTTGTCCCAGAGGGAGAAGCCGAGTCCGTCCATTTTCCTGAGGTCCAAAGACGCCGGAGTCTTGTTCGGCTGATTCGCGGCAGACCGCTCAGCAGCTTCGCGATACTCTCCGAAGCGGTCGGGCAGTTTTCTGCCATCGAATAGTATCCCCCTGAAGAAGTCTTCCTCTTCGAGTGGCACCTCATGGACGAGCCGGACGCCCGGCGAGATGAGGGTCTGGACCGCCTCGTCACGCATCTGCTTGGTTGGTCCCAGGGCCACCGCCTCGCGGAGCAGTTCCAAGGCCCGCCAGCGGTTGCCCGCGAAGCGCTCCGCCTGTGCCTGGCCGAATAG
>JANXSH010000891.1 GCA_025356615.1 Planctomycetia bacterium
ACACCCAAGGGCAAGACCGTCTGGAGCATCGGCCACGACGAGTTGCCCGGCATCCGCCTCGCCTGGGTGACGACGCTCCACCTGCTGCCCAACGGCAACCTCATCGTCGGCAACTGCCACGCGGGCGCGAAGAACCCGCAGTTGTTCGAGGTGACGCGCGCCAAGGAGGTCGTCTGGAAGTTCGAGGACAAGAAGACGTTCGGCAACGACCTGGCGTCGGCGCAGGTGTTGGGTGTCAAGGGAAAGGTGACACGTTAGGGCTTCCGATGCGGTCGATCAGTGACCCCTTCTCGTCGCCCTCCGTCGGGCTTCGCCCCGTCAAAAGTATCCGCGTCCGGGAGCGCGGGTCGCTTCCTCTGGTCCAACCCGAAGCTGTAGAACACCAGCGCCCCCAGCGCTACGAAACAAGTGCCCGCGATCACTTCCACGAGCTGCGACTGGAACATGTAGTAGAGGATGAACCCCGGCAACAAGACGTACAGCGCGGGGATGACGGGGTAGCCGGGGCAGCGGTAGGGGCGGTCCGCGTTCGGCAACAGAGCGCGGAAGCGAAAGATCGAGACGACCGCGAGCGTCTCGAAGAGGACCGCGCCGAACATGGCGAAGTCGGTGAACGTGTCGAAGTGCGACTTGCTCGCCGCGAGAACCCCCGTCTGGGTAAGGACGGCGACGCCGACGACGAGGAGGCTCGACCACACGGCCAGCAGGGCGATCGACGCGGCGGGCGTGCGATATTGGGGGTGGACCCGCCCCAGCCAGCGGGGGGCGAGGCCGTCCTCGCCCATCGCGAAGAGCTGGCGCGGGCCGACCATCATGTTGCCGTTGAGCGACCCGAACACCGAAAGCACGATGGCCCCCGCGACGACGACCTTGCCGACCGGGCCGATCCAGCGCAAGGCACTCGCGGCAGCGACGGTGGTCCCCTCCAGTTCCGCCATTTCCTCACCGGGCATCGTGAGGTAGTAGGCGAGGTTGACGCCGAGGTAGAGCGCCACGACGAGGAGCGTGCCGCCGACGAGGGCGATCGGGAGGTTGCGCTGGGGGTCGCGGACTTCGCCGGCGATCGGGGCGACGTTCTGCCAGCCGTGATAGGCCCACAGCACGCCCAGGAACGCCGAGCCAAGTCCAGGCAGGATGCCCGCGCTCCAGGCCAAAGGCCAAACCGGGTCGAGGTTCGCGGTCGTCACCGTGGAGTCGGCGGCGCGACCCAGCAAGTAAAAGGGGAAGACGGCGATGCCGACGAGGGACACCACCTTGACGAGCGTGACGACGACCTGGAGGCCGCCTCCCCAGCGCACGCCGCGAATGTTGACGAGGCCGAGGCCGAGCAGGACGCCGACGGTCACGCCGCGCTGCGCCCAAAAGCCGAGAACCTCCCGGCCAGCGTAGCTCTCGAGGATGTCGTGGAGCGATTCGGTGAAGATGGTCGCCAGCGCGGCGAGGGAACCGGAGCGGATGATCCAGAAATCGACCCAGCACCACAGGAAGCCGAAGAGGCGGCCGTAGCCCTCGCGGAGGAAGACGTAGTTGCCGCCTGTCTTCGGGAAGAGGACGGCGATCTCGGCATAGGCCAGCGCGCCGCACAGGACCAGGAGGCCAGCGACGACCCAGACGATCGCGACGAGGCCCGACTCGTCGACGGATTGCGCGATCGTCGCGGGCTTCTTGAAGACGCCCGACCCGATGATCGTGCCGACGACGATGGCCGTCGCCGTCAACGGGCCGAGGACGCGCGTCAGGCCCGGCGGGGATGGATTCGGTGTGGTAGTCATGGGGCAAGTGTACCCGACCGAGACCAGCCCGGCGAGTCGAATCCCAGCGGTCCGAAATTTGCTGATTCTTGTCAGGACGAGTGTATCTTTTGGTTAAAGTTGTCGATGAAGGCATGGCGTGAGGCGCGGATCTTGCCGAATAGGGATATAGAGGCAAGAAGTTCGCGCAGGTGGCCTTGTATTTCCTGGCCATCGCGGTAGCATCCGACCATTGTGTATCGTTGTGCATCGCCCACGGGTCGTCAGCACTACCGGAACAGAGGCTGGCACCACTCATCTTGGAGGCTTCTCGGACGATGAACGAATCCCCCGATCGCACCTCGATCCCGCCTCGGCCCTACATGCGGGCCGTGGCAAATGGAGACGAAGAAGAGCCTCCCAGCCGGGGGCCGCGTCATCCGATCTGGCGCGACGTGCCCGACCACCTGTGGGATGACTGGCGCTGGCAATCGCAAAATGCGATTCGCTCCGTCCGTCAGCTCCGCGACCTGCTCTCCTTCACTCCTACCGAGTTGGAAGCGATCGGCTCCCTCGAGGCCGAGTACAAGACGGCGATCCCGCCGTACTACTTCTCCCTCATCGACCCCACCGACCCGGTCGATCCCATCCGCATCCAGTCGGTGCCCAGCTCCCTCGAGAAGGAAAATCCCTCCGGCTACGAGCTGGAAGACCCTCTCGAAGAGGACAAGGATTCTCCCGTCCCCGGCCTCACGCACCGCTATCCTGATCGCGTTCTCCTGGTCACGACCCACGTTTGCACCATGTACTGCCGCTTCTGCACCCGCAAACGCGCGACGATGGTCCGTGGCGGCTGGGACGCCATCAGCCGCAACGACGAGCGGATGATCGAGTACATCCGCGACCACCGCGAGATCAAGGACGTCATCGTCTCCGGCGGAGACCCGCTGACGCTCCCCACGAACAAGCTGAAATTCTTCCTCGACAACCTCGCCGCCATCCGGCACGTCGATGTGATCCGCATCGGCACCCGCGTCCCGGTCACCCTGCCGCAGAAGCTCTACGACCAGTCGCTCATCGACCTGCTCGCGAGCGCCGGCAAGGTGTGGATCCAGACGCACTTCAACCACGCGCGAGAGATCACCCCCGAGGCCGCCCGCGTCTGCCTCGCCCTCCTCAAGGGCGGCATGCCGGTCAACAATCATACCGTCCTCCTCAAGGGCGTCAACGACTCGCTCGAGACCATGCGCGACCTGATGCGGGCGCTGCTGCGCGTCAAGGTCCGCCCCTACTACATCTTCCACTGCGACCCCGTCATCGGGGCGGGCCACATGCGTACCAGCATCTGGAAGGGCATGGAGATCATGGAGGGGCTTCGCGGCCACATGTCCGGCCTGGGCATCCCGACCTACGTCGTCGATAGTCCGCACGGCGGCGGCAAGATCCCGCTGATGCCCAACTACCTCATCAGCGCGAGCGACGACGCCGTGGTGCTCCGTAATTTCGAAGGCATGCTCGTGCGGTATCAGGCCGAGGACCGCCCCACGACGGCCCAGCCGACCGCGACGCGCGGCGTCAGCTCCCTCCTGCAGGGCACGAAGAGCGCGCTCATCCCCGAAAACAACGAGCGGATGGATCGCCGGCGCGAGTTGAACGTCGTCGCGAGCTACGAGGACGCGGCCGAGGCTCCCGCCGAGGGCGGCTGCTCCAACGGGGAGGGGCACGAGGCCAACGGTCACAGCACCGCGAGGTTCTCGCTCGACGTGTTGGCCAAGGGATGTGGGTCGTAATCAGGAACGGGAGGATCCCACGCGGCCGCCCCGAATCGTAGAGGCTATCCATACCCGGAGCGGCGCGGCGTAAGCCCGCCGGTGCAGGCACGGCCCCGAACATCGCCTCCGCCCAGGGGCGGGGATGCTCTTCCGCTTGGAGCCTGTACCGGCGGGCCTACGCCGCGCCGCTCCGGTCCACGGACAGTCTTCCCTCGGGGCGTTGATCGCGTTACATGCACATGAAGATCGGCATAACCTACGACCTGAAAGCGTCCGTTCCCGCCGGGACCGACCTGCCGGACGACTTCCAGGAGGAATTCGACAGCCCCGCGACCATCGAGGCCATCGCCGCCGTCCTGCGCGACGCGGGCCACGAGCCTGTCTTCCTGGGCGATGGCCCCGAGATGCTCCGCCGACTGCTTGCCGACCCGGTGGACCTCGTATTCAACATCGCCGAGGGGTATGGAGTCAGCCGATCTCGCGAGGCCCGCGTCCCCGCCGTCCTGGAGATGCTGGGCATCCCCTACACGGGATCGGACCCTCTCACTCTGACGACCACGCTCGACAAGGACTGCGCCAGGCGACTCGTCCGGTCGCACGGCGGGCTTACGCCGTGGGGGGCCGTGTGGGAGCCTGGCGAAGATCCCGCCGCATGGGTGGCACGCCACACGATGCCCTACCCGGTGATCGTCAAGCCCGCCTGGGAAGGCTCCAGCAAGGGCATCCGGGGCAAGTGCGTCGTGGACACGGCAGCCGACCTCCTCGCCGCCCTCGTCGCGCGGGCCGACCAGCGCCAGCCCCTGCTCGTCGAGGAGTACATCGAGGGGGAAGAGCTGACCGTCGGCATCCTGGGGAACGCCCCGCCTCGCATCCTGGGTATCCTGCGTGTCGTGCCGACTCGAGTTAGTTCGCGCTTCGTCTACAGCCTCGAGGTCAAACGTAATTACGCCGACCATGTGCGCTACGAATGCCCTCCCCAACTCCCGGCAGAGCAACTCGCCGCCGTCGAACGGGCGGCGCTACTCGCCTACCGATGTCTCGGCTGCCGGGACGTGGCGCGCATCGACTTCCGCCTCCGCGACGGGCTGCCCTACTTCCTCGAGGTGAACCCCCTGCCGGGGCTGAACCCCGAGACGAGTGACCTCGTCATCCTCTCCACGAAGAGTGGCCTCGATCACGCCGGATTGATTCGAGGCATCCTCGACGCAGCTCTACGGCGGGCGACTCGCCTCGACATCCCGCCCCGCTCGAACTCGTAGGGTGGGTCGAACGGCTGTCATTGATACATTAGTGACTCGTTTTTTGCTGAAATAGGAAGTTTTCGAGCCGGAGCCGTTGGCGGAGATCACTTCGCCGGACTTCCCCGGCGAACGGCTGGTCGCCTGCTACAACGCCGCACGGGCCAAGAAACGCCGTGAGAAGCGTCAGCGTTTGTTGAGAGCAACGGAAGTCG
>JANXSH010000918.1 GCA_025356615.1 Planctomycetia bacterium
GCGTTTGTTCAGTAAGCGTGGATCGACGCAAACTGCTTCGCTGAGGGCACGTTTTTCAAAGACTTGGCAAGGAGACTATATCGTTCCTCCTTTGCCGGCTTGGGTTTGCGCCGATAAAATAACTCCTAAACCCTAGACAGATGTAACCCCATATCGAATCCGTCGATTCGACCATATTCGTATCATGACGCCCAACTTACCCACGGAACGAGTGATGATGAGGTACGAATCGGCCCACCGGGTCATGGCAGTATGTTACGCAGATCGATGCCAGGATGCCATACCCCGATCTTCCCTATCGAGTGTTCCAAAGACGCCCCCCAAACGCGAACAGGGAGCCTTTCGTCCCCCCGTTCGTTCCCCTCCGCACCTGTTATGTGAAACGAGGAGGGGAGAGCACGTCGAGCGTGTCCCTCCCCTCCTGTGTCTCCGAGTGATCCCGATTTGTTGCAGCGATTGTTGCAATTTTTTGTTGCAGTAATCTGTCGTCGCAACTCGTTTCACACCAATGACTTCCGATTGACCCCGTCGGGATTCGAACCCGAGTCGCAGCCGTGAAAGGGCTGTGTCCTAGGCCACTAGACGACGGGGCCAATTTCGCGCCAAACCAGCGGACACACCAGCATGATAGGACCGCCCCCGTCGAGCGTCAAGATTCGGCCACCCTCCGCTTTGCTATAATGACACGGTCGCCACTCATTCCGAGCCGATTCCGATGCCACCCGATGACCTGCGCCAGATCCTCGCCCGCGTCCAGACCGGCGAGATGACCCTCGACGACGCCGCTCGCGCCCTCCAGACGCCCGCCGTGGCGGCCCTCGGGTTCGCCCACGTCGATCTCCAGCGACGGCAGCGGTGCGGCTTCCCCGAGGTGATCTTCTGCGAGGGGAAGACCTCCGCCTGGGTCGAGGGCGTCGTCCGCCAGCTCGTCGCCGCAGACCAGGACTGCCTCGCCACGCGCGTTAGCGACGCGCAGGCCGCCGACCTCGCCCAGAGCTTCCCGCATGCCGACCAAGACCGCGTCGCCCGCACGTTCTGGCTGCCCGTAGCGACGGCAACGCGGGAGCCGACCGGCAAGGTTCTCGTCGTCACCGCCGGGACGAGTGACTTGTTCGTCGCGCAGGAGGCCGTCGTCACCGCCCGCGCGCTCGGGGCGGGCGTCGAATTGATCGCCGATGTCGGCGTCGCCGGGCTACACCGGCTACTGCGACACGTCGATCGATTCGCCGACGCCGACGCGCTCGTCGTCGTCGCCGGCATGGACGGTGCCCTGCCGAGCGTCGTCGGCGGCCTGGTGTCGTGCCCCGTGATCGCGGTGCCGACGAGCATCGGCTACGGGGCCGCGTTCGGCGGCGTCGCGGCGCTGCTGACGATGCTCAATGCGTGTTCCGCCGGCGTCACGGTGGTGAACATCGACGCGGGGTTCAAGGGGGGCTACGTCGCGGCGATGATCGCGCGTGGAGCGCGACGGTGAGCCTCGCGAGACTCCCCGCACCGCGTCGAGCGGCTTCAGCCGCATCGCCGACAGCGCCGGGATGAGGCAGCCGAGGCAGCCCAACACGAGCGAGAAGGCCATGCCCGCGCCTTTTCAAGGATTGACGATGACCTCACCGCTGGGACCACGGAACAACAACTCCAGCGAATTCAGAACATCTCGCCCCAGGATTCGCTCATTCCCCACGAAATCCGCGTGCAACTGGCATTGATACTCGTTCCCATCCAAATGAACCCACACCAAGAAGCCAAGTGTCGTTGCCGACCCACCGGCGACTCCGCTCATCAAACCCGGCATTCCCTGAGCTGGGTCGAGTTGCATCTGTTGGCAGTCCGCCCAAGGCAGGGTACTGGTGTCGGCTCCCGTGTCGGCGATGACGTGATCGAGTACCGAACCGGGCACACCTCTGAAGCGACGGAACTCCACACGGAGTACGGGCAGCGCTTCACCGGGGTAGCTCGTGTCGTAAGAGAATCTGGCTCGGCGCATCCGGTATGGTTCGTTTTCTCGGCCGACACATGTGACGAAGGGGTGGTGCCCGGACGCTTCCGCCGCATGGAAGACGACCACCGGACGAGTACCCGAGGCGACTACAACGCCGTCAGCGAAGCCGATCCATTGGTCTTGGTATCGACCGAGGAGTTGGTCGCGGGCAGCCCAGTACGCAGCCTCGTTCTTCCGCCAGTCGGGATGGATTTGGCGAGCGATTTCGGGGGGCAGTCCGTCAGCCAGGCTTTTCATCGGTCACCTCGGGTGCATCACTGGGGCTAGTACATTGGTACGGTGTCTTCTTGCGGCACCCAATAGCGGAACAACTTCCCCCGCTGATCTGCCTGCCATCCAGCTGCGAGGGCGGCGCGGATAGCGGCGGCTACATCGGACGGCAGCACCGGACGACTGTACTCGCGGCAGGGACCGCTCATAGACCACCGGCCCGCGAACCCGATCTGCAAGAGCGATTTAGCGGGATCGTCCCGATGGACCAGTATCCATGACCACCCGTCTGTGATGTCGATGGTGACACGGGGAAACTTCCAGCGGTAGGATACCCCGTCAACGACGATTCGTCGGGACCATCGCTTGGATATTGCCATACGTTAGCCTCCCTCCGTCGCCGAAAGTGTCATTACTGCCGTCCTTCAGTTGACATCATCTTACTCATCACGCCTTTCCGGTCAACGATTTCCCGTCCTCCTGGTTCTCTCACCGCACCGCGTCGAGCGGCTTCAGCCGCATCGCGTGCAGCGCGGGAATGAGGCCCCCGAGGCAGCCGAGGACGAGCGAGAAGGCCATGCCCGCGCCGAGGATCCGGGCATCGACGATGAGCTTCAGCACGACACTCTTCCCGCCGCCGCCCTGCCCACTCTGGGCGATACTCGACGCCGTTACACCGTTGGACAGGCAGCCGACCGCGCAGCCGAGCAGCCCGCCGACCATAGCAAGCAGGACGGCCTCGAAGAAGAACGACAACAGCACCTGCCAAGGGGCGAATCCCAGGATGCGCAGGACGCCGATGTCCTTCGTGCGCTGGCTGATGGCGGCGAACATCGTGTTCATGATGCCGAACACCCCGCCGATGGCCATGATGGCGACGACGATCAAGATCGCGCCGAGGAACTGATTGTTCGTGCTGTTCAGACGCGAGTAGTATTCCGTCTCGACGGTCGCGGTGACGGCCGGGTTCTTGAAGTTGACACTGAGGTCCGTCGCCAACTCCGCAGCCGACTCGACACTCGAAGCGCGCAAGACGCACGTCGTGAAGGCACGCTTTCCGAACTGCTCGCCGACGATCTGAGACTTCGCCCAAACCTCCGAGTCGAACGTCGAGCCGCTCGACTTCATGACGCCGACGACGATCCACTTGCGCGGCCCCAGGTCGAAATAGTCGCCCACGACAAGAGTCTTCTTGGCCTGGTCCGGTCCGAGTTCTCGCGCCAGCCCCTCGCCGATGACGGCCTGGATGGCGATCTCACTCTTGGAACCGGGCACCGGCTCGACTCCAGCCTGATTGAACCATCGCCCCCCTTCGTAGAGGTCGAGGCCGTGGACCTGGCCCGAGCGCACCGGATCTTTGATGCCCCGCAATTGGAGGAAGCGTCGGCCACGGCTGCCGATCACCTTCGACCCGGTGCCGGAACACTCCGGTTCGCCGTGCGCCATGAGCTTCTGGCCGAGGCGATCGACCGGGGCGAGTTCGCCGCACACGGGGCACTTGCGAACGGCGATCGGCTGATTGACGACGACATACACCTCCCAGCTCGCCATCGACTGCCCGTCGTCGGTACGCTCCACCAGGGGGTTCAGCTCCATGTTCCCCACGTCGCCGTAGTTGAGATTGCTGAACAACTCGTCCAAGGCCCCGTCGGCGAGGACGATGACGTTGCCGGGGATGCCGCTCGACTCGGTCAGCTTGTACATGCCGTTGACGAAGGCGAGCAGGACCGTCATGAGGCCGACGACCAGCGTGAACGCCAGGCCGGTCATGAACGTGATGCGCCACCGGACGATGATATTGCGGACGCTGTAACTGTAAGGAACCTTACGGATTACTCCAGTGAGCTGGAGCAAGACGATCACCCCAATGGCCGTAAGGATCGGGAGTACGACCGCGAGGGCGACGAGTTGCAATGTGTCGAGCATGAACAACCTCTTGGGGGAGTCGTAGGGTGGGTCGAGCGGAGCGAGGCCCACCGGCACTTCACTTACTCCCCGC
>JANXSH010000919.1 GCA_025356615.1 Planctomycetia bacterium
TTCCTCATTCTATGCCAGGAGAACCAATCGGCACGGCCTTCAGGAGTCGACTCGTGGTAGATCGTCGCAAGAACTATCGCCCTTGGGATGCCCAGGAAACTACTTCTACTGTAACGGATAGCCAGGGTGCGAAAGGGGCCGTCTCGTGAAATAGTACATGGGCATCCCAAGGGCGATAGTTCTTGCGACGATCTACCACGAGTCGACTCCTGAAGGCCGTGCCGATTGGTTCTCCTGGCATAGAATGAGGAAAATGCCGTCCCGACCGTACCGAACCCTCGTTCTTGGTTCAGCCGAGGGCGATACTCGGACACGCTCCGAGAACGGGGGAAAGAGGGCACGACTTGGACGAGGCGGCACGGTTTCCCTTTACGGATGTCGACCCCGCCCGCCCTGGGACCAATCGGATGCCTGTTCTGCCGATCGTCCTGTCGAAGGGCAAGCGATCGAACAGCGTGGAGTGAATGATGCAGAAACTGATCCAGGGCATTCACCAGTTCCGGGAGGAGGACTTCAGCCCGCTCCAGGGGCTGTTCGAGCATTTGTCGAAGGGCCAGAACCCCGAGACCCTGTTCATCACCTGCTCGGACTCTCGCATCGACCCGAATCTACTCACGCGATCCAGGCCGGGCGACCTGTTCATCCTCCGTAACGCGGGAAACATCGTGCCGCCGCATGGCGCGGCCGTCGGTGGGGAGGCGGCGACCATCGAATTCGCCGTCGCCGCGCTCGGCGTGAAGGACATCATCCTTTGTGGCCACTCCCACTGCGGGGCCATGATGGGGTTGTTGCAACCCGAACAGCTCGCCTCGCTCCCGGCGGTCTCGGCTTGGCTCGCCCATGCGGACAAAACCCGCCAGATCGTCAAGGACACCTACGGCCATCTCGACGGGGATCGACTCGTGACGGCAACCGTCGAAGAGAACGTGTTGGTGCAACTGGAGAACCTGCGGACCCTTCCGGCTGTCGCCGCTCGTCTGGTGCGGGGCGACCTCCACTTGCACGGTTGGGTGTACAAGATCGAGACCGGCGAAGTGTTCGCGTATGACTTACCCAGCGGACAGTTCGTCCCCGTGGCCCAGTACCAGTATCCCCCCAGTGAAAAGACCGTGCGGCTTCGGACCTCGGACGCGATTTGATCGTCGTCTCGGCCTTCCTGTACGTCGAGCGAAGCGGAGCGGATGGCGGTGATCGAGCATCGGAAGCCGCTGTGAAGCGGGGCGTGTCAATGCCCTCGAACGGGGTGAATCATGGAAGCTCTGGAGCGCTAACATGTCCTTGACCGAAGTATTGCCGGAAGTCCAGACGTTGTCCCGACTCGACAAGATTCGGCTCATCCAGTTCTTGGCCCGAGAACTCGAGCAGGACGTGGGTGAACTGATCGAACCGGGTCGATCCTATCCCGTCTATTCACCGGATCGAGCATTCACCGCTGCGGCCGCACTCCTCCAAATGTTAGAGGACCAGAAAGGCCAATCATGATCGCCTCGCACCAGCAATTCCCCTATGTCTCGCGCGATCCCTCCCTTGGGACTGCCAGTCTTGCTCCTATGCTGCCGCTGACCTTGATCGGGCACCAGAGCGTTTCCGCTTCGGGTCTCGTGGATAGCGGGGCATCGATCAACGTCTTGCCGTTCACACTGGGCGTTCAGTCGGGATTCGTTCGGGACCAGCAAACTCGATCAGTCGAGTTGTCCGGCAATTTGGCCTCGGTAGAGGCACGCATCGTAGTGCTGACGGCAGTGGTTGGGAGTTTCTCTCCGGTGCAATTGGCATTTGCTTGGGCCAAGACGGACGAGATTTCGGTCATTTTGGGGCAGGTCAACTTCTTCATGGAGTTCGATGTTTGTTTCTTTCGATCCCGAGACGTGTTCGAAGTCAAGCCAAAACCGTGAGGTCGGCGAACCGATCGGATGATGTCCCTCTGCCTCGCTTCGCCTTCTTCACATGCCCAGCGAAGCAACACACCACCTCCTAAAACGACGAGCGGAGCGGATGGCTGTGATCGAGTAATCGAAGACGCTTCGAGGCGGGGCGGTGTGCGTCAACGCGCTGACACTCCTTCCACCCAACTCCGATCTCGACGTGACGTGCCGCCGTCTCTACATCCCATCAAAAAGAACTCCCTCGACGGGTGCCCAGGGTGTGAAGGATCACTCCTTCTTCACCGGGTGCGCCCGGAGATGCTCGTCGCGCAGTCGGACGCTGCCACTGAGGTAGTCGCGGAGCGTCTTCAGCGAGAACTCGCGGGCGACCTGCTCGACGCTCAGCCCCTCCTTGCGGCTCGCCAGCAAGCAGAACGCCTCCGGCTGATGCACCTGGATCTCGACCGCCGGGCCGTACTTGGCGCGGATCGCCGGGAAGTGGCGCTGGTTGTCGTCGAGGTGGTACAGTTCGCGGTCGAGGTTTACCTCGGCGACGGCCCAGGGCGGCAGTCGGTTCCCGCGAACCTGATGCGTCTCCAACCCCTGGCGAACCAGGTAGCGCCCGTCCATGTCGATGACGGCACTCTCCGTGCCGTAGGCGACGACGATCGCGAAGCCATAGCGCAACGCCCAGTGCTGGAGCAGTTGTCCGCCCCAGAACATCGACGGCCAGAACACCAGCCGCGCCCGCTGTCTCTCCAGCTCGGCGGCGACCTGGGGGAAGTTCACGTCGAAGCAGACCGCCGCCCCGACGCGAATGCCGTCGCACTCGGCGACGGGCACCTCCCAGCCCGGCGCGATACCGGCGGCGAGTTCGCCCGGCGTCGGGTAGTTCTTGCGGTAGACCAGGACCAGCTTGCCCGTGCGATCGACGACCGGCACGCTGTTGTACACCTGGCCCGCGTAGCGCTCGAGCAGCGGGACGACGAGGTTGATCCCGACCTCCTTCGCGATCTTGCCCACCGCCTCGGCGAACGGGCCGATCTCCGGGGCGTAGGTCTTTCCCTTCGCGATCGGCCCCGAACAGGCACAAATCTCGGGGAAGCAGATGAAGTTCGGCTTGTCGCGCGCCACTTCCAACACGATCTTACGCAGGGCCGACAAATCGACGCCCTTGCTGTGATCCCGCGCGGGCGGGGCGTAGCTGACGGCCGCGAGGCGGACGATGCGAGTCATGGCGTTCCTCGTGTCGGGGGTCTCGAGTGGAGACGATACAACCATCCTATGACCCCGGCCATCGCGAGCATCACCCAGACGAACGGCCGGACCCCGTTCGGCCCGAAGCCGTAGCGAGGGCTTCCGTAGATATCGAGCGCGAGTAGCAACGGGCAGGCCAACAGGACGGACGCAATGAACGGTCGCCAGCGCGGGGCCGCGCTCCATAGGAGAACGCCCGGCACGACGAAGACGAGCGTGTCGGTCGGGTTGAGGTGCGGCGTCGCCAGCAGTCCTAGCTGAAGCGACAGCGCCAGCCGAAGGCGGAACCCGACCATGTCCTCCCCCACCGCACGCCAGGCCATCCACGCGATGAGGCCCAAGACTCCGAGAAGGAGTGCCAGACTGGTCCCATTCACCAGCGCCAATCGCTCGACGCCGAGCAAGCCGAACAGCCGACCGCGCAGGTTGAACATCGCCTCGGGGAAGACGCCGTAGTCGCCGACCTGCCCCGCCGTCAGCCGGACGATGTCGATCCACTCCGGCCAGCACCACGGCCCGACGAGCGCCAGCGTCAGCAGGACGACGGGCACGAACAGCAACGCCCCTCGGCCGACGACCGCCCCGCGCCGCACGAAAAGGATCGCGACGACCGCCGGCAACGCCAACTGAGGCTTGATCGACGCCACGACCAGCCACCCCGCCGCCCACCAGGGCCGATCCTCCTCGCAGGCCCGGATCAGCCCCAGGCTCGCGATGGTGACGACGAGCGACACCTGGCCCATCTGGAAGTTTACGAACAGGCCGGGGAAGGCGAGGATCGTCGTGAATACGAGGGCCTTTTCCATCCAGGGCGTTGACGCGCCCCTCTTACTGAACACTGAACACTGAACACCGAACACTGCGACCTGTATCGCCGTCCACACGAAGAACGCCACGTCCCGCGACATCAGCGCCAGGAGCGCCGCCATAAGTCCCACATGCGGCGGGTAGTTGAAGATCAGCAGGCCGCGCTCGGGCATGACCTCGGCCTGATAGGCCGTCTGCACGTCGAGGTCGTAGAGTTGCCCGCCGTGCCCCTCGAGGACGATGCGACCTCCCGTGTAGAACATGCTGAAGTCGGACTGCCAGAATCGCCCCTCGCGCGCCTGCTGGACCCACGACACCCCCAGCGCGACGGCCAGACCGGCGTTCACGATCAGGGCAAAGCGCAACGCCTGGTCCTTCATGCACCTCTCCTCGGGATGACTCCTTTGTACGCCGCGCGCTCTCGTCCGGCTCGATTTCCCCGGACCCCTCTGGTTCCGCAGCGACGACTACTTTACAATCCACCCCATCGTACTCCCCGGATTCGCGATCGGAGATCGTGCCATGACCTGAAGACACGGATAGGCCCCCCCGACAGTATCGCGCGCACCGCCCCCGGCCAACCGAGGCCCCGAACATGACGACACTCCTGTTTCCGTGGAACGCTGGCCCCGCCCTCTTCGAGGTCATTCGCGGCTGGCAAGGTTCCTCGCCCTGCGAGTTGCCCGACGAGGCGACGGGCGAGGCGGGCCAGATCCGCTTCGCCGCCGGTGCCTGGGACGGCATCCTCGGGCACCACGTCAGTGGCCTCGACGAACAGGAGGAGGCGCGCCTCATCGACCGCCTCATCGCCGCACTCAATCGCCTCATCGCCCGCGACGACGACGCCTCGCGCGTCCACCTCTACGAGCAGCTCCAGGGCGAATCGCTCATCCGCCACATCGACCTCTTCCTTCGCGAACTCACCGAACAGGACAAGGTCGGCCCCGCCGAGGTGCGCCCCCACGCCCTCTGGCTCATCCGCCACGCGGCCCACCGCAACCCCCTCAAGTTCGGCCTCGCCTTGCTGGGCGTCAGCGGTGCCCCCGACGACATCGAGGATTTGCGTACCCTCGCGGGCCACGACGAGTTCACCCTCTACGCCGCCGTCGCCGCCGCCAACCTCGTCGAGGATCCCGTCGAAGAGTGGTGGTCGATGGCCCAGCGCGTCAACGGCTGGGGCAAGGTCCACCTCGTCGAACGCCTCTGCCAGCGCGCCGAGGACAACGACCCCCTCCGCGCCTGGCTCATTCGGAGCGGCTGCGCCAACGAAGTGATGCCCGAATACCTCGCCCTCGATTGCGCGATGGCCGGCGGTCTCGCCCAGCAACTCGCGGTCCCCGACCCCGACGACGACCTGCTCGACGGGGCCGCCGTCATCGTCGTCGCCCTGCTCTCGCCCTACACGCCGGGCGGCACGATCGACAGCTACCCCGAGGCCGTCGAGGCGATCCAGTCGCTCATGGACCACCTCGAGCAGCGGTGCGACTCCCTCCCGCGCCTGTCCGTCGTCCAGCAACTCGGCGTCTGGCTCGTCGGCAGCGAGGACGACTGGGAGGACCGCGCGGAGGCGGGCTGGACCGAGGCCATCCGGGAGGAACTCTCCGACCAGGCCCAGCGCGTCCTCGACCGGCCCCACTGGCGCGAGCGCATCCGCGAGGCGTTCGCCATCGATGCCCAGCGCAACCTCGCCTGGGATCTCTCGCTCGCTCTGGGCATCGACCTCTGGGACGATGCGTTCGCCCAACTCCGGCGCAGTCCGCAAAACGCCTGGCTCTATAGCATCCTCGGCGTGGGAGACGACCCCGATCGGCTGCGCCGGGTCGTGGCATTCGCCGAGCGCTCCCTGTCCTGGGAGCCGATCGCGACCGGCCCCGGCGACCTCCTCGGTATCGGCCCGGAGTTCGAGTTGCACGCCTGCCTCGACGCGCTGTTGCAACACATGCAGCGCCCCGGCGTCTTCAGCATCCCCATCGTCGCCGCCGCCCTGCGAAGCCCCGTCGTCCGCAACCGCCACCTCGTCGCCGCCGCCCTCGAGGCGCACCTCGGACAACTCCACCAGCCCGCGATTCGCGCCGCCCTCGCCCTCACTCTCGACGACGAGGTCAACGAGGAGTTACGTCAGAAGTGGCAGACCCTCATCGACCAGACGATTACGGAAGAAGACGACCTGCTCGACGAGTAAGTCGGAATTCGAGGTCCTCCTCCCCTCTCCTTTGCAGGTGAGGGGCTGCGGCGAGGGCCGCAATCGATCTCTGGGGTGAGGTCTTCGCGTCGCCTCAGAGTGATCTTCTTCCTTGCAGCAGGAATACAACGGGAACGCATGGGGGACGCTTGCCGGGAGAGGGGCGAGGCGGTAGACTCGCAGGATATCCCGAACCAAGGGCTTCCCATGTCCACCGAAGACGCCAGCGACCTGATCCAGCGATGCCGGGGCGGCGATGCCGGGGCGCGAGACCTGCTCTTCACGCGCTACCTCGGCTACCTCCAGATCCTCGCCCGCGCCCAGCTGGGCCGGCACCTGCGCGGCAAGTGCGACCCCTCGGACGTGGTGCAGATGACACTTCTCGAAGCGCATCGCGATTTCTCGGCCTTCCAGGGCTGCCACGAGCCGGAGTTGCTCGCCTGGCTGCGGCGGATCCTGGCACACAACCTGTTCAACGAGGCCCGCCGGTTCGCCGCGCAGCAGCGCGACGCCACCCGCGAAGTGTCGCTCGACCAGGTCCGCGCAGGCGTCGAGAACAGTTCGATGATCCTGGCGCGTGGCCTCGCGGCCAACACGCCCTCGCCGAGTCAGGCCGCCGTCCGCCGCGAAGACGCCGTCCGCCTCGCCGTGGCGGTCTCGTCCCTGCCGGACGACTATCAGACCGTGTTGATCCTGCGCGTCTTCGAGGAACTCCCCGCCGAGGAGGTCGCCCAGCGCATGGGCCGAACCGCCGGTGCGGTTCGCATGCTCCAGATGCGGGCGCTGGAGGCGCTGCGGGAGCAGCTCGGGTGAGTCTCGGGCCTCCCCGACCCGTCCGTTAGGACGGGTCGGGGAGGCATATGCGTGCTGCCCTGCCACCTGACGATCTGAACGAGGCCGTAGTTCCAATGTAATTTTGCCATACAAAGCATCGTGACTAATGGGCGTTGCGCCGTCCACTCGTCGATCGGGCCTTCCAAGAGAGAGCCGATCGCCGACGAGCAGCCGTAGCAACGAGTGGGATCTTCCTTGTTGCCGGCGGAATTTTTGTCGTGCGGCTGGGTCGCCCCGATGCAGTATGGTGGTAGAAGACTCCCGCCCCGACAGGAAGCCGAGGATGCCCCCGAACCTGACAACCCTGGTGTACCGCCTGCGCCGACTGGCGGGGCCGCCTGCGACGGACTCCGACGCCGACCTCCTGGGCCGATTCGCGCGACTGCGAGACGAGGCCGCCTTCGCCGCCCTGGTGGACCGGCACGGGCCGATGGTGTTCGGCGTCTGCCGCCGGGTGCTGCACGACGCCCACGACGCCGAGGACGCCACACAAGCTACTTTCCTGGTGCTGGCGCGGCGGGCCGGGTCGGTGGGTCGGCCCGACCGTCTAGCGGGCTGGCTGTACGCGGTCGCCTACCGGGTGGCTTCGGCGGCGCGATCCCGGTCGAGGCGACGGGGCCGATACGAGACCGCC
Organism: Planctomycetia bacterium; assembly: GCA_025356615.1. Lineage (GTDB taxonomy): Bacteria > Planctomycetota > Planctomycetia > Gemmatales > Gemmataceae > JANXSH01. Next base: position 7,580 of record JANXSH010000919.1, read on the forward strand.
CTGGCGTCGGACCAACCCGACGACCGACGGGACCCGCTCTCGGAGATTTCCGCCCGCGAACTGTTGGAAGCGCTCGAAGCGGAGGTGCACGACCTGCCGGAGGCGTATCGCCTGCCGTTGGTCCTCTGTTGCCTGGAAGGTTTGAGCCAGGAGGAGGCGGCCACCCGGCTCGGCTGCACGCCGGGGTCGGTGCGCGGCCGACTGGAGCGCGGGCGGAAGCACCTCCACACGCGGCTGGTCCGGCGGGGTCTGACGCTGCCCGCAGCGCTCGCCGCCGTGTTGGCGTCGAGGAGTGTCGTGTCGGCAGCGCTGGCAAGAAGCACCGTTCGCAGCGCGATGGCGTTCGTAAGTGGTGTCAATGGCTTCGTTTCGCAACAAGTGATCGTTTTGGCAAACGGAGGACTGAAAGCCATGTTCTGGACCAAGATGAAGATAACGCTGGTCGTCCTGGCGATGAGTGGCCTGCTCGGTAGCGGTGCGGGCTGGATCGCGACGGTTGCCGGCGAAGGGGACGCGACGAGCCAGGCGTTGGCGCTATCGGTGGCCCCGGCGGCGGAAGCCGATCCGAAGCCCAAGACGAAGGCAGCGGACGACGAGGCGGATCGCGAGAAGAAGGACCGGGAAACGGAGCGTCGGGCACTGGAGGAAGCCAAGCGAAAACTGCTGGAGGATGCCAAGAAGATGCCGCGGAAGGTAGATGCCAAGCGGCCGGCGCTTCTCGAGTTCGCTCTCGATCAATTCCGCGTAATCGGGGAAGTGGCCGAGAAGAGCGATCTCATCCTCTCGAATGAACTGGTCGAAGAGCGTCAGAAGCTCGCGGAATTGGAGGAGAGACGCCGCGAAGAGGAAGCCGACGTGAAGGCATCTCGAGTACCAAGTGCCGATGAACTCATTGCCGCCAAAGAAGAGGACCGGCTACGGGCAATGTTTGTCGATCTGAAGCCGACCAAGCCGCTCCAGAAGCAACTGGATGATGCGTGTATGCGGCGTGCAACATTGGCAAAGGTGCGGCAGGAGGCACGGAAGCTGGCGAGCAGGCTCATGCTCGCCACGAAAAAAGCGATGATCGCCAAAGCGGAGGACATCCTGCGGTTGGAGCGCAAACGCGACTCGTTGCGTCAGTACTGGGAACGCAGGCGAGCCGTCGCGCTGGATCGCATCCAAGAACTGGAGGGTGCCGTCGCCGAAGATCCGAAC
>JANXSH010000924.1 GCA_025356615.1 Planctomycetia bacterium
CGCCGGCCGACTGCACGTCGCCGAGATGCCGATGGGCGAACTCAAGAAGATCGACTCGCAGGTCAAGCCCGACGAGATCTACCTCGTCTGCGACGCCATGACCGGCCAGGACGCGGTCAACAGCGCCAAGGCGTTCAACGAGGCGCTCGAACTCAACGGCGTGATCCTCACCAAGATGGACGGCGACGCCCGCGGCGGTGCCGCCCTCTCCATCCGCGAAGTCACGCGCGTCCCGATCAAGTTCGTCGGCATGGGCGAGAAGATCGCGCCGCTCGAGGAGTTCCGCCCCGAGGGACTCGCGAGCCGAATCATCGGCCAGGGCGACCTGATGTCGCTCGTCGGCAAGGTGCAGGCGGCCCAGGCGTCTCTCTCCAAGGAGGAGATCGAGGCCCAGCAGAAGAAGATGGAGGAGGGGAATTTCACCCTCGACGACTTCCGCAAGCAGTTCGCCCAACTCGCCAAGATGGGGCCGCTCAAGGATGTCCTCGGCGCGATGCCCGGCATGGGCGAGCTGATACCGGAAGGGGAAGATCCCGAAGTCGGCCTGCGCCGCATCCAGGGCATGATCGACTCGATGACGAAGGCCGAGCGCCGCAACCCCGACCTCATCGACCTGACCCGCCGCCGCCGCATCGCCACCGGCTGCGGCGTCGAGCCGAGCGAGATCAAGGGGTTCCTCACCCAGTTCGATCAGATCCGCGTACTCATGTCCAAGATGGCCAAGATGAGCATGTGGGAGCGGATCAAGATGATGACCGGCATGGGGAAAGCGGGTGCCTTTGCGCCCGGAGCTAATATCATTCAGAAGAAGGGCGACACGGGACACCGCAAAAGCCCCAAGGAACGCGCCAAGGAGCGGAAGAAGAAGAAGAGGTAGCCTAACACCATCGAGGCATCCCAATCGGCCAGCCGGGAGCATTTTCTCCCGTCCGGTCGATTTTGCTTCATTCTCAGTGAGGATTGATCGTGGCAGTTCGTATTCGCATGAAACAGATGGGGCGGAAGCACCGCCTGTATTACCGCATCGTCGCCGTCGATGCCCGCTCCCCCCGCGACGGCCGGGTGATCGAAGAACTCGGCTCCTACGACCCGCACGTCGCGCAGAAGGACGCCCGCGTCACCCTCGTGCCGGACCGCATCAAGTATTGGATCTCCGTCGGCGCGTCTCCCTCGGAGCATGTCGCGGCGCTACTCAAGAAGTACATGACGGTCTGGGAGCAGAAGGTGGCCGAGAAGGCCGCAGGCGCTGCGCCGGTCGCTCCTGTGCCGGCCTGATGTGTGCTGTCTCTCGCTCTTGTTTAGCCGCGAAGCGGAGCGCGCTCCGCTTCGCGTCGCGGCTAAACAAATGCGGGGACACCATACCGGAGTCGCCGATGCCCCTACGATTCGACGTGCTGACCTTGTTCCCGGAGATATTCTCCGGCTACATGACACAGAGCCTGCTCAAGCTGGCTCTGGACTCCGCTCTCGTCGAGATCCACCTGTGGAACCTCCGCGACTGGGCGAGGAGCAAGCACAAGAGCGTAGACGATCGGCCCTTCGGGGGTGGGCCGGGCATGGTCCTCATGTGCGACCCGGTTTTCGACTGCGTCGAGGCGATCCGGCAGGAGGGCACCCAACCCGGCCAGCTGCTCATGATGACCCCGGCGGGCGAAAGACTCACGACGCCGCTGGTGAAAGAGTTGGCCCGCGAGGAACGCCTCCTCTTGCTGTGTGGCCGCTACGAGGGATTCGACGAACGCATCCGGGAGGGGCTGAAGCCACGCGAAATATCCGTCGGCGATTTCGTCTGCAACGGCGGCGAGGTTCCCGCCATGACCGTCATCGACACCGTGATCCGCTATGTACCGGGCGTATTGGGCGACCCGGAAAGCCTGGCCGAGGAGTCCCACAACGACCCCGGTCGGCTCGAGTACCCCCAGTACACCCGACCGCGGGTGTTTCGCGGCATGGAGGTTCCCGAAATCCTCCTCAGCGGCGACCACAAGGCCGTCGCCCGCTGGCGCGAGGAGCAATCCCGGAGCCGTACCCAGGCCCGATCGATCCAACCACGAGAAAGAGTAGGGAATAGCCATGAAGAACCGATTGTTGAAGGCGGTCGAGCAGACCCAGGTCACGGCGAGCGCGACCTACACCGTGACCGATGACAAGGGCAGCAAGACCCTCGAGCGGTCGATCGCCAACTTCCAGATAGGCGACACGGTAACGGTCCACCAGCGCATCCTCGAAGGCGGGAAGGAACGCCTCCAGCCGTTCGAGGGCGTCGTCATCAGCCGCAAGGGCGAGGGCCTCGAGGCGATGTTCACGGTCCGCCGCATCGTCCAGGGCGAAGGCGTCGAGCGCGTCTTCTGCCTCCAGTCGCCGCGTATCGCCAAGATCGACATCAAGCGCACCGGCGAAGTCCGCCGCTCCAAGCTCTACTACCTCCGCGACCGCGTCGGCAAGGCGACCCGCCTCCGCGAGCGCAAGACCAAAGAGACGACCGCACTGGCAGCCGCCGCCGCCGCGAAGAAGAAGGCGAAGAAGAAGACCGAGCAGGTGTGAGGCGAAGACCTAACCCCCTAACCCCCTTCCCTAAAAGGAAGGGGGAACCAGACAAGCCCTCGGTCTGGCTCCCCCT
>JANXSH010000652.1 GCA_025356615.1 Planctomycetia bacterium
TCGTCCGCCGATTCGGGGACCGCATCTACCACGTCCACGTCAAGGATGTCGCCATCACGCTCAACGGCCGGACGGGTCTGCTCGGATCGTACCTGCCGTATGACGATCCGCGCCGTGGCTGGCACCCGCGCTGCCCTGGCCGGGGTGGCCTGGACTGGGAGGGCATCATCCGCGCCCTGAACGCGGCGAACTACGCCGGCGCGCTCGCGGTCGAGTGGTCCGACCCCGGCATGGACCGCCTCGCGGGAGCCGCCGAGGCGTGCCGATTCGTCAAGCTGCTCGACTACGAACCGCCGCCCAGTGCGGGGGGAGCGCCCGCGTTCCGATGACGAGACCAACAGGAGCGAGGAGTCTCATGACCCGATCGAATCGGCTCGACCCCTACAATCGATCAGGTTTTCCTTCGCGTGTGCCGATACAATGGAAGCGAATCAGCGTTCGGCCCTTTTGACCCATTCGAGGGAGGGAAGCACGATGCCCTGTAAGGCACACGACGACCATGAACACGTTCACAGCGATCATTGTGGCCACACGAAAGTGGAGCACGAGGGGCACGTCGATTTCTTGCACGACGGCCACCTGCATTACGCGCACGCGGGTCATTATGATGAGCATGTCATCGCCGTAAGTGCGGCGAACCCGGCGGCCTGTGCCCCGGTCGATTGCGAATGCAAGCACGACGATTGCGGGCACGAAAAGGTGCCGCACGGCGACCACGTCGATTACCTCGTCGATGGCCGACTGCATCACCCGCACGCGGGGCATTGTGACGACCACGGGCCGGTAACACTGGCCTGAGTCGTGGGGCGATGAGGGAAACGAAACGAGCCACGGACGATTGTCCGTGGCTCGTAGTGTTTCGCAGGGAGGATTACTTCTTGGGTTGAAACGGCTCGCGGACGATGACGATGAGCGAGGCTTGCGGGGCGTAGTCGGCCAGGAGATCGGCCTCGGCGGCTTCGTCCTTGTCCTTGCCTTTCCTCTTTGGCTTCTTGGCGACGGCCGGCATCCCCTTCTTTCGGACGAGGGAGACCTGGACCAGTTGATCGGTCGTGAGGTCGCCGAAGTCCGCATTGTAGCCGGGGAGCTTCTTGTCCGGCCCCTTGAGTTCTTCCTTTTCCTTCTTGGTATACTTCTTGGGCCTACCCTTGTCGTCGAAGTCTTCCTTGGGCCGAAGCATGCGAACGACAACATCGTCGGCGGCCTGGATTTCGATGTCCTTGTTCTCGTACTTGTACATCGTCCGCTGCGCCTCGGCGAGGCTGTTCTGGGCCGAGCGCATCGCGTTGGCGTCCCGCGCTTGGGCGATCGCGGCCCTCGCATTGTACATCCGCTGCGCGCCTGCGGGATCGAGCGTCGGATAGGACACCTGGATGCGGATCTTCTTCTTGTCCTCGTAGACGGCCATGATCTTGCCGTTGACCATTCCGGCCTTGACCATCTTTTCGGTAGACTTGTCGAGGTCTTTCTCGGCGTTGGGTTTCTTTTGCGCCTCGACGAGTGATCCGGTCAGAAGAAGGACCGGCAAGGCCAGGGCAGCAATCCAGCGAATCGTCCGTCGCATGGCTCCCGCTTCCTCTCCATGACCGGCACTCGGGTGGCCGGTTTCGTACTCGATGAATGTGTCAGGTAGGAACGAGTCGATCCTAATCTCTCCAGTCTAGCTCCTGACCTCTCCCCACGCAAGAGGCGCTTCGAGAAAGTCGCTATTTGGGGCGTTGACGGGTCACACGGTCCGGCCGTTGTCGCCTGATCGCCTTGACAGCCGAAGGCGGTTTGTGGGACTCTTCTGCCTCACCCGCTACCCCACCCGGAGGAACGCGGCCATGGTTGGCCTGCGACTTTCGCTCGTGATCCCGGCCCACAACGAGCAGGCCGGCCTGCGCCAGGCCATCCTCGAGGCGGACACCGCCCTCGCTCGACTGTGCGAGGACTACGAGATCCTCGTCGTGGATGACGGCAGCCGGGACGACACCCCGGCCATCGTCAGCCAAGAGGCCGTCACTCGGCCCCGAGTCCGCTTGCTGCGTCACGCGACGAACCTCGGCTACGGCGCGGCCCTCCGCACCGGCTTCGAGGCGGCACGCTTCGACCTAGTGGCCTTCACCGACGCGGACTGTCAGTTCGACCTCGAAGACCTCTCGTCCCTCGTCCCGCTCACCGAGACCTCCCCGATCGCGACCGGGTGGCGGATCGACCGCAAGGATCCCTGGCGTCGGCGGTTCCTTTCCGGCGGGTACAACTTGCTCACACGCACCCTCCTCGGGACGACCGTGCGGGACATCGATTGCGCGCTGAAGGTGTTCCGCCGTGAGGCCGTGTTGCGCATCCTCCCCGATTCGACGGGGTTCTTCGCGAACGCCGAGATGTTCACCCGCGCCCGGCAGCTCGGGCTGAGCGTGAGCGAGGTCGGCGTCCGGCATCGACCGCGCGTCGCCGGGAAGAGTACCGTGTCGCTCCGCGAAGTGCCCCGGACTCTGGGTCGATTGCTCCCGTTCTGGTGGACGCGCGTGCTGTTTCCGGGTTCGTCCCACGCGGG
>JANXSH010000972.1 GCA_025356615.1 Planctomycetia bacterium
ATCGCCTGTCGTGTACCGGTCGCACTCGTAGACTCGGCCATCGACGACGTATTGGTATCGAATTCGGACTGCGATATTGTAATTCTCGAACTGCTCGGTCCTGGACTCGAGTACCGTGCCCTGTGTCGGTTTCCAGCAAAGGATACTCAGTTCTTCGTCAGCCGTCAAATAGATCCCCGTCCCGAAGAGACCAACACAGAAAAACCAGGCTCGGAACTCCCAGCTGAGTAGCCAGTGAACGAAATCGCCCCCGTGATCGCGCCAATTCCGGGTTTGTCGTGGTTGCTGCGACATGGATTCGGTTTCTCCAACTCGATGCTCCGTGCCCTGATCTTGGGTAGCCGGGTGGACTTGGTTGAATCGGATCACTCGTCCAAATCGTCTTCCTCACGCCTCAGTCGTCTCTTCGGAGGGTCTTCCGCTGTGGTCGCTCGAACAACCCCTGCCGGGTCACGAGATCGAAGAGTCCACCAGCAATCAGCCAGATCGGCGCGAAAGCGAGGACCAAGACAGCCCAGGCCAGTTGCCTCGACCCACGACCCAAAAATTCGTCGAACAAGAGAGGGACAAACCATGCGTAGGGACCAAGATCGCCCAGTGTGTGCAGACCTAGGATAGCGACCGTCCCGATCCAGGCACCGTAAGCGACTTCGCTGCCCCTCGAGCTGAATAGCGTCATTTTTTCCATAAGTCTGGCCCCAGTGTCTCGTTCTCGCATGGGCATCCTACCACTCGATGCCGTCTCGTCAAGCATTCCGCGAGGGACACCCATGACCGAAGGCGAATGGCTTACCTCGCACGACGGGCAGCAAATGCTCGATTTCGTCCGCTCGGCCACGACGCCCGTCCGCACGCGCTGGCTGGGGTGGATGGCCGCGAGGCGCTTCCCGGTCGGCGCACGCAAGATCCGGCTCGTCGAGGTGGCGTGCTGCGAGCGGGTCGCGGACCTCGTACCCGTCGCCCCACTGCGGAACCTGATCGGCGTCGCCCGGCAACAAGCCGAGGAGGGGTCCGGCACCGGCGCTCGCCTGAAGGAACTGGAGCGGGTGGCCCTCCTCATCGCCGAGCAGGTCATCAACTGCGAGGGCATCTTCCCGAACTGGAAACCCGCCTCCTTCTGTGCCATCGCTGCCGTCGGGCGGCTCTTCAGTCGGGGACCGGGGCCGGGGAACGATGTGCTGGAATGGTCCGCCCGCGCGCGGGCCGAGGCGTCGTCGAAGAGCAACCTACCCGCCGTCCACGAGCGACGATTGCACCAAGCCCTCGCCGCAGAGCAGGCCCACCAGGCCGACCTCGTGCGCGAGCTGATCGGCAACCCGTTCCGGCCCGAGTCGATCGACCAGGCATGGCTGTTCGCCAACGACCGCGCGGTCACGCGCATCGCCGAGGGCATCGTGCAGGGGGGCACCTTCGAGGACATGCCCATCCTCGCCGACGCGCTGGAGGACGCGGGCTGCACCCGTCAGGTTATGCTGGATCACTGCCGGGGACCGGGGCCGCACGGGATCGGATGCTGGGTACTGGACTCGGTGCTCGGGAAGTCGTGATCTGTCCCTATTTCTGCTTCACCATCGCATGACAGTATCCCCGTCGACGTCTTCCAATCCTCGATGGATGTGGTCAGGAGCCCTATTTCCGAGACTTCCTGGGCCTGGAGTACACCTGCCCCGAGTCAGCCCTCGAAGCGGGCATCTTGCGCGAGAGAGAAACGAGTCGCTCGGCAAGCGTCTATCACCGAATTTAGATCGTGCAGGAGTGATTTTGCCCGAGCAGCCAGACGCTATCGGCACGACGATCGACGATCAGAGCAAACAGGTTGAGGATATCGCGACCGAGGACACTCCTGTCGAGGGCTTCCGGTTTGATGAAACGGCCAACTGGTCTCGGAATACCGCTTTGCCCTCTTCATCGTGGGTGAATCGGATTCGCGTTTCGACGACAACCGAATCCGCGATTCCTCCCACGCCGCCGCTTGATGTGCCTGAATCCTCGTCGCGAAGCCATTCTGCCCCCTATCGGCTTGGAAGGGGGTTTAGGTCTAACCAGCATCCGGCTCATCCCCCGCCCATCCACTTGTGTAGATACCATTGCCTAAAGGGGAGGGGGCAGGGGGCGGGGTCAGCGTCACACCGACCTTCATCTAATCCCTTCTCCCCGAATGAGTGGGGACGAGCGGATGAGGTCATTTCTTGCCAAGGTAATAAACTGCTCCAGAGGCAAACGACCGTGACCATGATCCGCGTCGCCCTCCCACGACCTCCCACGAACCGTCCTGCTCCGGCACACGAATGGCAGCCTCTCCATGATCTCGGTCGTCATACCCGTTTACAATGAGAAGGAAAGCCTGCTGCCGCTCCACGCCGAGATCGTCTCCGCGATGCACCAGAACGCGCTCCAGCTCGAGGTCGTGTTCATCGACGACGGCAGCAAGGACGGCTCGTGGGAGGTCATCTGCGATCTGGCGCGGCGGTACGATTGGGTACGAGGCGTCCGATTCCGGCGCAACTTCGGCAAGGCGGCGGCACTGTCGGCGGGATTCACCGCAGCGCGGGGCGACATCATCCTGACGCTCGACGCGGACTTGCAGGACGACCCCGCTGAGATCCCCCGATTCATGGCGGCGCTCGAGCAGGGCGGGGAGAATGCGAGCCGACTCGATGTCGTGTCGGGCTGGAAGCGCGTGCGGCGCGACCCGTGGCACAAGGTCTTGCCGAGCCGGATCTTCAACCGCATGGTCAGTTGGCTGACCGGGGTCCGCCTGCACGACCACAACTGCGGCATGAAGGCGTATCGGTCGGAGATATTCCGCGAGGTCCGCCTCTATGGTGAACTGCACCGATTCATCCCGGTCCTCGCGGCGGCGCGGGGGTTCCGCGTCGGGGAGATCGAGATCAACCACCGCCCGCGCCGGTACGGCCACTCCAAGTACGGCGTGCGCCGGTTCGTCAAAGGCTTCCTCGACCTCCTGACGGTCAAGTTCCTCACCGGCTTCGGCGAACGGCCCCAGCACGTCCTCGGGTCGATGGGACTCGTCAGTTTCCTCCTCGGGAGTGCCGGACTGCTCTACCTCGCGCTGACTTGGTTGTGGCGCATCTACGAGCCGGACCGATTCCCCCCCCTGCACCAGCGGCCGCTGGTCGCCTACTCCCTGGCGGCCCTTCTCCTCGGCGCGCAGATGATGTCGATCGGCTTCGTCGCGGAGATGATTACCTCTCACCTCGGGCGCAAGGAAGACAGCTACAGCGTCGTCGAACAGACCCCGCCCACTCCCCCCGCCGGTGACTCATGACAAGCGCTCCCGAGCATGCCGCGAGTCGGACGCTCGTCTACGGCCTGCTCATCGCGGTGGCGGTCGGCCTGAGCCTGGGTCGGCTCGCCTCCGTCGAGCGCGTCAACGAGCCGAGCGTCCACAAGCCGGACGGCGACGAGCGCCCGCGTCCGGCGTGGCCCAAGGTGTTGCCGACGCCGTCACCGACGTTCGGTTCCAACGACCGCTCGCGCTGGGCCGCCGTGCGGGCGCTCGTCGAGAACGGGACGTTCGTCATCGGCACGCGCGATCGGACCATTGTCCTGGGGAGTGGTCCGGCGCTGTTGGCGGCACCCGATCCGCTCGGACGCGCGGTTCTCCTGGAGGCGGGCTATCGGCTGCAACTGAAGCGCGACACCGGCATCGTCTTCGAGGACGGGTTCCAGACCGTTGACAAGATCATGGACCCCGAGACGGGGGAGTTCTATTCGACGAAGCCGCCCCTGCTCACGGTGATCGCAGCGTGCGAATACTGGGTCATGAATCGCGTCCTGGGCTGGTCGATCGTCGATCACCCCTGGCTCGTGATCCCGCTCATCCTCGTCACGCTCAACATCGTCCCGCTCGTGGTGTACCTCCTGCTCTTGAGTTGGCTCGCAGAGCGATTCGGGACGACCGACTGGGCAAAATACTTCGTCGTGGCGGCTGGCGGCTTCGCGACGATGGTAACGCCGTTCCTCGTCACGTTCAACAATCACACCGTCGCCACCGCAGGCGTCGCCCTCCTCCTCTACCTGGTGATTCGGCTCGTCGAGACGGCGGGAGAGGGTGCGGGCTGGTTCGCCCTCGCGGGCCTCACCGCCGGATTCACCGCGTGCAACGAACTGCCCGCGACGGCGTTCGCGGTTGGGGTCGGCGTCTACCTCCTCTGGCGATTCCCTCGACCCACCCTGACGTTCTTCGTCCCGGCTGCTCTGGTGCCTGTTGTCGTCATGCTGGGGCTGAACGTGTTGCAATTCGGCGACTGGCAGCCGGCCTACGCCAAGTTCGGAGGTCCTTGGTACACCTACGAAGGGAGCCACTGGCTCCCGCCGGGGCAGACGAAGCAGGGCATCGACTACGCCGGGCGCAACGGCGAGACGAAGGCGGAGTATGCGTTTCACCTACTCCTCGGACATCACGGCTGGTTTTCGCTGACGCCGATCATGTTCCTCGGCCTCACCGGGATGCTCGGGCAAATACTCCCCCCTCTCCCCCGAGTACAGGGGCGAGGGGGACAATTCCGCCTGTTCGCCCTGTTCTCGCTGCTCGTCTCGGTGGTCGTGATCGGGTATTACATCATGAAGACCGACAACTACGGCGGCTGGAGCAACGGGCCGAGGTGGCTGATGTGGCTGTCGCCGCTCTGGCTCCTCTGCATGCTGCCGGTCCTCGACCGCCTGGCGACGAGCCGAGTCGGACGGCTGTTCGCGCTGGCCCTCCTCGTCGTCAGCATCCTGTCGATGAGCTATCAGCTCTGGAACCCCTGGCGACACCCCTGGATCTATGTCTGGATGGAGTCTCGCGGCTGGCCTGCGTACCGAGAACCATGAGGATCCCCATGTCGTTCCTACCCCCGCCCGTTCCCGAATCGCCGGACCCCTTCGTGATGCCCCCGGCGGAGCGCGACGAGGACCAGCCGGCCCCGCCGCGCGTCCTCCGACCGTTCCCGTTGCACCCTCACTTCGGCTGGGCGATCCTCTGGTGCGTCGCCATGATGCTGATGACGGCGGCACCCGCCGTCGTCGTCGCGGTGGTCTACATCTTCGTCGTAACGATCGCCGTGCCCGACGCGATCGACACGAATCAGCCCTTGATGAACAATCGACAGTTCCAGGTAGCGATCGGGTTGGCGACCTGGTTTCAGCACCTACTCATCATCCTGATGTCGCTCCTCGTCCTGCGCGTCGTCGCCGGTAAGAACTGGCTACGCGAGGTCGCCGTCCGCCTGCCGAGCCTGAGCCACGTCGGCCTGGTCGTCGTGCTAACCCCCGCCGTCCTCGTCCTCGGCAACGCGGTGATGACCCTGTTGCACGACAGACTCGGGTGGCCGACCATGTTCGATCCGAAAAAGATGGAAGGGCTGGGCGACATCGAGCAGCTCTTCACCTCGTGGCCCCTGGCGATCACCGTCTTCGTGATCGCCGTCATGCCGGGCCTGAGCGAGGAGTTGTGGTGCCGCGCGTTCCTGGGCCGGGGGTTGGTCGGCAT
>JANXSH010000976.1 GCA_025356615.1 Planctomycetia bacterium
GCACCGAAGAAGGTCGGCTTGATGAGGCCGGTGATGAGGTCGAACATCCCGATATGGCCGCGTGCATTCAACCAGTAGTGGGAACTTTCGACATGGTATATCTGCGTGCAGACGAACGCGGCCATATCGGGATGTTCGACCTCATCACCGGCCTCATCAAGCCGACCTTCTTCGGTGCCGCGATCGCCATCGTGAGCTGCCACTGCGGCCTGACGAGCCAGGCCGGTGCCGAGGGCGTCGGTCGGTCGGCGACGAGGGCATTCGTACAGTCTTTCGTCGCCATCCTGGTGATCGACTTCTTCCTCGCGATGCTGCTCAATCAGATCTATGGCATGATCTACACCGAGCGAGGTCTCCTGTAAGCCGGAGTCGTACCCCATGACCGACCAGGACAGCCCGTGGAAGGAAATGCTCGAGGCCAACCTCGGCGTGGCGCTCGACTTCTTCTTCCCGGAGATCCACACCGAGATCGACTGGGGGCAGGAACACGAGATCCTGCGCCAGGAACTCCCGCCCGTCGCGCCGCCCGGCGAGAAGCGCATCGCCGACCTCGTCGCCAAGGCCATTTCCACGCACGGCGACGAACGCTACCTCCACGGCGAGGTCCAGGGCGAAGAGGAGCACGACTTCGGGCATCGCATCCAGGTCTACAACCGCCGAGTCTCGGACAAGTTCAACCTGCCCGTCGGCAGCTTCGTCATCCTGACCGATGCTAACCCAGGGTGGCGGCCCGAGAAGTACGAGGCGGTGTTGTACGGCAAGAAGCAGACGCTCGAGTTCCACTCGGCGAAGGTCATCGACTGGCTGGGCCGCGAGGAAGAGTTGAAGGTCCACCCGAACCCCGTGGCCCTCTTCGTTCTGGCGCACCTGGCCTCGATGCGGACGAAGAAGGACGACGAGGCGCGAGCGGATGCGAAATTCGAGGTGGTCTTGTTGATGCAGGAGCGGTTCGACAACGAGGTCGAGCGGCGAAAGTGGTATCGCTATCTGGACTGGCTCTTGGCTCTGCCCGAGGAGTATGATCTACAGGTCTGGGACCGGGTCAATGCTATGAAGGAGAAAGGTATGCCGTATGTCACGTTCGCGGATCGCTATGAGAGGAAGATGGGGCGGGTCGAAGGCCGGGTCGAATCTGTTCTCCAAGATCGCTTTCCAGATGCAGAGGCTGAACTAATGCCCCAAGTCGAGCAAGTGGAGGATCTGCACAAGCTACAGGAATTGTTACAGATGGCAAAGACGGCGGACTTGACAACTATCAAGGCCGCGATCGCAACGGCGATTTCCGGGTCGAAGTGACTCGCTGCCCAAGTGGAATGATCTACGAGTCTGCGAATGGGTGAACGAGTTGAAGAAGGAGAACTTCATGCCCCTCGTTGCCACGGCTGCGGCAGATTGGAATGAGGACGACGAGACTGATCGGCTGGTCGCGTTGATCGAAGCGGTTCTCGGAGTGAGATACCCTGCCTCTGTAGCGGCCCTTGCCCGCGAGATTCGGTTCATCACCGACCGCGACCGCCTCCGCAAGATCCTACAACTCGCAAAGACGGCGAACCTCACTGAGATCCGAGCCGCGATCGAGTCCGCCGTCCCGCCGCCGAAATGACCGGAGCCTTATGACCCAGCCCCCCACCCCACTGCTCTCCCTCCAGCAGGTGTCGATGCAGTTCGGCAGCCAGAAGGTGTTGCACGCGATCGACATCGACATCGCGGCGGGGCAGACGCTCGTCGTCATCGGCGAGAGCGGGTGTGGCAAGACGGTGTTGCTCAAGCTCCTCATCGGCCTCCTGCGCCCGACCGTCGGGCGGATCGTTTTCGACAACAAGGTTCTCGTCGATCTCCCCGAGCGCGAGCTGACGCGGGAGCGACTGCGGTTCGGGTTCCTCTTCCAGGGGGCAGCCCTCTTCGACAGCCTATCGGTGTACGACAACGTCGCCTTCGGTCTACGGGCGCAGGGTCGGCCCGAAGCGGAGATCAAGGAAGTCGCCCGGCAGCGACTGATGGAGGTCGGCCTCCCGGCGGGTGTGATGCCGAAGAAGCCGGCGGAACTATCGGGTGGGATGAAGAAACGGGTTGGGCTGGCCCGCGCCCTCGCCCTCGACCCCGAGGTGATGCTTTACGACGAACCCACGACGGGCCTCGATCCGATTATGACCGATGTGATCAACGAGTTGATCCTCCAGACGCGCCGCCGTGCTGCGGCGGGGCCGGGCGCGCCCGAGAAGCGAGGCATGACGAGCGTCGTCGTCACGCACGAGATGCGGACGGTCCACAAGTGCGCCGATCGCGTCGTAATGTTCTACCCGCTGGCCCGGCTGCGACCGGGTGAGAACCAGATCCTCTTCGATGGTTCGCCCGCCGCCCTGGAATCTTGCCCAGACCCGCGCGTCCGACAATTCGTCGAAGGCGAGGCACGCGACCGACTACTGGAAATGGCCCGTCAGGACGGCGGCCCCGCATGAGCTTGGCGTAATCGAGCTGGGCCACGAAGGATTCACCCCCATGAGCAACTCCAAAACGTTACGATTCCGCCTCGGGCTGTTCGTCATCCTTGCGGCGGTCCTCTTCGCCGCGCTCATCGTCATGTTCGGCAGTTTGCCCACCCTCTTCAAGCGCTCGTCGAAATATACCGTCCGATTCGTCGATGCTCCGGGGCTGACGCCTGGGTCGCCCGTGCGTCGATCTGGGGTTCGTATCGGCGAGGTGCGTGACATCACGCTCGACGAGGACCGCGGCATCGTCATCGCGAAACTCGCGATCGACGCGCCCTACACGCTCCGCCGCTCCGAGGTGCCTACGCTCGTCATCGGCCTTCTGGGGAGTGACGCCAGCATTGATTTCATCCCCAAGCCCGCCGACGAGAAGGAACCCGTCGATCGGTCCGTCGTCGAGCCGGGCACGGAACTCGTCGGTGCCCGCGCCGCAACGGTCAACACACTACTCCGGGACGCCTCGGGCGTCGTGCCGACGACCCAGGAATTGCTCAACGACATCCGCAAGTCGATCCTTCAACTCGAACGGCTCGGGAATCGTGCCGAGAAGACTATGCCCCTGGTCGAAGAGACCTTGCGCGACTATCGCGACCTTGCCCGACAGGCGATGCCGGAACTCGAGAAGACCGGCTCGGAGATACGCGATCTCGTCCGCGCGGCGAAGGCCGTCATCCCCCAAGTCCAGCGCACTGCGAATGAGTACGAGTTGCTCGGCAAGGAGGCCCGCGCGAGCCTCCCCAAACTCCAGAACACCGCCGACGAATACGGCCAACTCGCGAAGGACCTCCGCGCGGCCCTCCCCGAAATGATGAAGACCAACGCGGCCGTCCGGGATCTCGCCCGTGGCATCAACGACGCGATCCCCTCGGTCGAACGGGCCATCGATGAGGTCGGCGGACTCGCCGCAGATGTCCGCAAGGTGGTGCCGAGGGCAAGCGGGGTGATCGACGATGTCGGCTCGACCGCCCGCGGTGCGGGGAAATTGATCGAAGAGTTCGATATCTTCTGGCAGAAGAACCGCGACAGCGTCGAGCAGTCGTTGCGCAACCTGGAGCGGACCCTCCAACAGACCGCGAGCCTGATGAGCGACGACAACGTCCGCAAGCTCAACCGGACCTTGACGAACGTCAGTAACGCCAGCGAGGACTTCCCCAAGATCAGCCGGAACACCACCGTGATGACCGAGCAGGCGACCAAGACGATCAAGGAGTTCAGCGAGGTGCTGAAACAACTCGATACCTCGCTTGGCGACATCTCGAAGATCACGAAGCCGCTAGGGGCCAAGTCGGATCGCATCGTCGGCAACATCGACCGCATCATCGAGGACTTCGCGGCCCTCCTGACCTCGCTCGACCGCTCGAACGGGACGCTCAAGAAGATCCTCACCGACCCGTCGCTCTATAACAACATCGATGCCATCGCCGTCAGCGCGGCGAAGCTCCTCCCGCGAATCGAACAGATCCTCAAGGATTTCGAGGTCTTCTCGGACAAACTCGCTCGGCACCCGGAGTTGCTCGGTGTGCGTGGGGCCGTCGGGGGCAGCAGCGGCCTCAAGCTCCCCCCGACGCCACCGATCAATACGCAACCTCGGATCGTGCCAGGGACGGGGATCTATCCGCAGAAGTAGGAATCCTGTAGGGTGGGTCGAGCGGAGCGAGGCCCACCGGCACTTCACTTGCTCCACCCCTACCTTTGACACGAGGGGCAGTCTGGTGGGCCTCGCTCCGCTCGACCCACCCTACAATAGTTCCGACTGCTCTCGACACGCATCCATCACTTCCGTTATGAGACGCCTGCCTCGCGGTCGGTCGCGAGATTTGTTTCTCAGAGACCTTATCCATGTCGCGCGACCGTTCGCGCTTGATAGCCCTGCTGCTCGTCGGTGTGGGTCTGTTCTCGGGGTCGAACGCATGGGCGACTGCCTTGCCGGCGTACCTTCCCCGCTACCAAGTCGAGGTCGATCTCGACGTGGCCGGGCATCGCGCGGTCGTGATCCAGACTGCGACCTGGATCAACCCGACGGCCCAGGCGACGGATCGGCTCGTCTTCAACGTCCATTCGCGGTACGTCGTGCCGGGCGATCAGGTTGGTTTCATGGCTAAAATGGTCGAGATCCTTCGCGTCCAGCCCAGCGACTCACTGGGGTACACGGAGCCGCCTTGCGCGGTCGAGCGCGTCTCTCTCGTCGGTCTCGATAACCAGCTGACGCCGCTCGTGTTCAGCTTCGAGGGCGACACGAAGACGAGTATGGTGGTGCCCCTGGCGAAACCCGTCGGGCCGGGCGAGGCGATCACGGTGCGCCTGGAATTGCGCTACACGATCCCCCAGAAACAGGGCCGATGGGGGCAGTGGGACGGCGTCACGACCTTGTCGAATTGGCTTCCCGTCTTCGCCTACTATGGCGAGGAGAAGTTCGGCCCACCCAAGAGGCAAGCAGACCAGTCATCGCCCCCCCCCAAGCCGACGGATCGGCCCCGGCTCATCCGCGCCCACGGCGAGGCTGCTCCGATCTCCTGGCAGCCGACGCCGTTCATACCCTGGCATCAGCCGTTCTTCAACGAGTCGGGCATCTACACCGTCGGCGTCACGTTGCCTGCGGACCAACAGATCGTCTGCTCCGGCTCCATCAGACGGTGTACGCCCCTACCGGGGGGCAAGAAGCGCATCGACGCCGAGGCACTCGGCGTCCGCGAGTTCACAATGCTCTGTAGCGCCAAGTACAAGTTCTATGAGGGGCAAGTGAACGCCGGACCCGGCGGGGCACCCGTCAAGATCCGCATAGCCGCGTTCGAGGAACACGAGTTCTACGCCAAACACATGATCCGCATCGCCACGGACTCGCTGACGGCCTACTCCAAATGGCTCGGGCCATACCCCTGGCCCGAGTTCACGATCGCGGCCTCGTTCTTCGGGTGGAACGGCAACGAGTG
>JANXSH010000986.1 GCA_025356615.1 Planctomycetia bacterium
CTGGTCTCGTCGAAGGGGCGCAGCACAGCCTGTTTTGGATCGAAAGACAATCTCTGGTGTCCAATCGACACGAACGTAGACCGCCAGGTTCTCCAAATTTTTCTATCCCCAAACGCCACATGCTATGGACATCGTTTCGCCGCCTCGCTATCGTGCCGCTCCAAACCATGTCCGGTCCTGAACACCCGATCGCGAATCCCCAGATTCGCCCTGCGGAGATGAGCGCATGTCCCGACTCTCGTCGTTGGCCCTGATGCCGATACTCGGCCTGGCCGGTTGTTTCGGCATGCAAACGGAGCGCGAATCGCTCCCGCTCGTCCACTCCTCGCCGTCGGCGGTCTCCCCGACGATGCAGCCCGAGCGCCGCATCTCGAACGCCCCGGCGATGAAGGCGTCCTCCGAGCGCGTCTTGCAAGTCGGGCAGCGGCTCATCCTGGCGAACCCGCAGATCGGCTTGCGCCCGCTGTTCGTCACGGTCGGCGTGACGCACCCGGAGATATTCCACAAGGGGGGGGCGTTGGGTGGCTGCCAGGTCGTGGTCTCCGAGGGGATCGTGAGCCAGTGCCCCAGCGACGCCGAACTCGCCGCCGTCCTCGCGAAGGAGCTGGAAAAGATCGTCGCCGAGCGCGAGTCCCTCGCCAGCCCGTCGGCGCGTCTGGCCGGCGACCGGCCCCCCCTGAGCGAGTCGATCGGGAGCGACTCCGGCGGCACCTTCGGTTCCTCCGACGGCACCCGCATGATGGAAATGGCCCACTACGAGAAGCGCAGCCGCGAGCGGGCGACCAAGCCCGCGACGATCCAGCCGGATACCTTGGCGCGGAATTACCTCGCGAAGGCCGGGTACGAGCCTGCGTCGCTCGACCAGGTCAAGCCGCTGCTGCGGCGGGCCGACCAGCATTTCGAGATGGAGAAAACCGTCGGAGCGGCGCTCCTGCCGCCCCCGCCTCCGACGCGCTAGAATGAGTGGGTTAGGCGCTTTCGCCCCCACCCGGATGGTCTCCCGATGCGCGACCCCTCGAAGCCCCGGCCCGGCGTCCCCGAAGCGTCCTCCGACGCCGCGCGGAAGCGTATGGTAGCCGCCAGGGGGCGCGACACGAAGCCCGAGCGGCAACTACGATCCCACCTCCACCGGCTGGGGCTGCGCTTTCGGATCCAGCGGAAGCTGCTCGACGGCCTCCGCCGCAAGGCGGACATCGTGTTCGGGCCTGCCAGAGTCGTCGTCTTCATCGACGGTTGCTTCTGGCACGGCTGCCCGGTCCACGGCACTTGGCCCAAACAAAACGCCGAGTTCTGGCGCGACAAGATCGAGACGAACCGCCGCCGCGACGCCGACACCGACGCCCGGCTAGCGGAAGCAGGCTGGCTCGTCCTCCGCGTCTGGGAACACGAAGGCCCCCTGGAGGCGGCCCGGCGTGTCGAGGGAGTCGTTCGGGGCCGACGTTCTGAAAAGAATTAGCCACAGATGAACACAGATCAAAGACATGAATGAATTGGTCTTTGCCTTTATCTGTGTTCATCTGTGTTCATCTGTGGCTAATTCTTTCTCACTCCACCGTCACGCTCTTCGCCAGGTTGCGGGGCTTGTCCACGTCGCAGCCGCGCAGGAGGGCGATGTGGTACGCCAGCAGTTGCAGCGGGACGACGCTCACGAGTGGTTGCAGGTACTCCGGCACCGCCGGGATCTCGATCACGTCGTCGGCGACTTCCGAGACCTCCTCTTCGCCCTCGTCCACGATGGCGATCACCGGGCCGTGACGGGCCTTCACCTCTTGCAGGTTGCTCATCACCTTGTCGAAGATCGGCCCGCGCGGCATCATGAAGACGCTCGGCGTCTGCGCATCGACCAGCGCGATCGGCCCGTGCTTCATCTCGGCGGCGGGGTAGCCCTCGGCGTGGATGTAGCTGATCTCCTTGAGCTTCAGCGCACCCTCGAGAGCCACGGGGTAGTGGTACTGGCGTCCGAGGTAGAGGAAGTTCGTGGCGTGGGCGTACTTCTCGGCGATCCGCTTGACCTGGCCCTCGCAGCGCAGCGTCCGGCGGATGAGGTCCGGGACCGAGCGGAGTTCCTCGACCATCTTCATGCCTTGCAGGCTCGACAGGTGGCGCAGCCGACCGAAGTAGAGCGCGAGCATCGTCAGGACGGCGACCTGGTTCGTGAACGCCTTGGTGCTGGCGACGCCGATCTCGGGGCCGGCGTGGAGGTAGACGCCGCCGTCCGCCTCGCGGGCGATCGAGCTGCCGACGACGTTGCACAGCGCCAGCGTCGTGTGCCCTTTGCGCTTCGACTCGCGCAGGGCGGCGAGCGTGTCGGCCGTCTCGCCGGACTGCGTGATGGCGATGACGATCGTGTTGCGGTCGATCGGCGGGTTGCGGTAACGGAACTCGCTGGCGTACTCCACCTCGACTGGGATCCGGGCGAACTCCTCGAGGAGGTACTCGCCGACGAGGGCGGCGTGATAGCTGGTGCCGCACGCCGTCAGGATGATGCGCTCGACCTCGCGCAGCCGGCGCGGGTCGATGTTGAGGCCGCCGAAGTGGGCGGTGGCGTCGGCCTCGTCGAGCCGGCCGCGCAGGGCGTTCTCGATCGCCTCGGGCTGCTCGTGGATCTCCTTGAGCATGTAATGCTCGTAGACGCCACGGTCCGACTCGGTGGCCTCGGCCTCGATCGCGTGCTGGGTCGTGGAGACGCGCTCGCGGTCGTGGTCGAGCATGTGCCAGTCGTCGGCGGTCAGGACGGCCAGCTGGTTGTCCTGCATGTACACGACCTTGTCGGCCTTGCCGATCAGGGCGGCGGGGTCGCTCGCCAGGAAGTGCTCGTTCTCGCCGATGCCGACGACGAGCGGGCTGCCGAGGCGCGCGCCGAGGATGACGCCGGGGAACCGCGAACTGATGACGCCCAGGCCGTAGGTGCCCTTGAACATGCGGAGGCACTTGCTCAGGACATCGACGAAGACCGACACGGGCACGTCGGCGTCCCCGTTGCCGTCGAGGCGGGCGTCGAGTTCGCGGCCGATGAGTTGCGCGATGACCTCGGTGTCGGTGTCGCTGGCGAACTCGACCCCCTCGGAAACCAACTGCTTCTTGATGGCGGCGTAGTTCTCGACGACGCCGTTGTGGACGACGGCCACGGTGCCGTCGGCGGAGACGTGCGGGTGGGCGTTGTGGTCGTTGGCGGGGCCGTGGGTGGCCCAGCGCGTGTGGCTGATGCCGACGCAGCCGGGCGCGGGGTCGTCGCGCAGGGCGCGGGCGAGGTTGGCGATGCGCCCGGCCTTCTTGCGGAGGTGCATCCGCACGCCGCGTGCCGGGGCGTCCTCGCCCACGGAGAGGGTGGCGACGCCGGAGCTGTCGTAGCCCCGGTACTCGAGCCGGTGCAGGCCGGTGACGAGGATCTGCTCCGCCTCCTTGTGCCCGATGTAGCCGACGATGCCACACATGCGAATGTCTCCTCTGGCCGTTCCTGACTCGACTCTGATAGATGGGGCAGTGTACCCGCGTTGGCGGAAACGGGGCAAGGCGAGTTGAGGGCGAGGTTGGGGCGAGTCGCCGGGAGAGTATGGCTTATATTCTGGGAGAGAGCAAATCGAGGTCGGGTGCGTTGGGCAAGAGATTTGGAACGGGTCTAAGTTGGCGAATCCGCCCTTACTGCTTGGCGCAACGCCCCCTTCCGGATAGGATCGGTGTAGACTTCCTCGTCCACGAGACCCCCGGCAATGCGTCGGATGCTGGTGACGCTGTTCGGCCTCCTCTGTCTGGCGACCTTCACTCCGACGGCCGAGGTGAAGCCGCGCCTGTTCTCGTCGCCCCGTTCGCCTGCTGTCCCGAAGGCGAACGGGGGGCACAACCCCATCGACGCCTTCATCTTCGCCCGACTAGAAGCGAAGAAGCTCGCGCCAACCCGCGAGGCCGATCGGCTGCGACTTTTGCGGCGCGTCACCTTCGGCCTGACGGGCCTGCCGCCGACGGTCGCGGAGCAGGATGCTTTTCTGGCGGACGAGTCGCCGGACGCTTATGTCAGAGTCGTCGATCGGCTCCTATCCTCCCCGGCGTTTGGCGAGAGGCTGGCGCAGCCGTGGCTCGACCTCGTGCGCTATGCTGAGACGGATGGGTTCAATCAGGACGCGCACCGTCCGACGGCCCATCGCTACCGCGACTGGGTGATTCGCGCCCTCAACGCCAACTTGCCCTATGATCGATTCGTCGGCCTCCAGTTGGCGGGCGACGAACTCCAGCCGGACGACCCCGACGCCCTCATCGCGGCGGGGTTCAACCGCCTCTGGCCCGACGAACACAACGCGGCCAACATCGAGCAGCGCCGGCAAGAGATCCTCGACGACACCACCGACACCGCCGGCCTCGTCTTCCTCGGGCTGACCGTCGGCTGCGCCCGATGCCACGACCACAAGTATGACCCGATCTCGCAGAAGGACTACTTCCGCCTCCAGGCGTTCTTCTCGCCGATGCAGCCGCTCGAGGTGCCCGCAACGGACCCGGTGACACGGCGCGAGCATGGGACGAGACTTTTGTCCTGGGAGAAAGAGACGAAATCGCTCCGCGAAGAGGCCGACCGACTCGTCAACGCGAAGGGCAAGGAAGAACGCGCCCATATGCTCATGCGCTTCAACCCGGACATCCGCTTGGCGGTCACGACTCCGCTGGCGAAGCGCACGCCGATCCAGTGGCAGATCGCCCTGACGACGGAGAAGCAACTCGATCGCGCCGAGGCACTCGCCCCCACCAAGTTGCTCGCCGCCCCGAAGAAGCGATTCCTCGAAATCCAGACGAGCCTCGCCAAGTTCGGCCCGCGCCCCGAGTTGCCGACCGCGATGACGGTCCTCGACATCGGCCGGGAGGCACCGCCGACGCACCGCCTCATCGGCGGCGACTGGCGCAAGCCCGCCCGCGCCGTCGAGCCGGGCTTCCCCGCAGTCCTCGGTGACGCCAAGCCCGACACACGCCTCCCGGAGGGGCTTGTTAGCACCGGAAGGCGTGCCGCCCTGGCCCGCTGGCTCGTCGATGGCAAGAACCCGCTGACGGCCCGCGTCGTCGTCAACCGCCTGTGGCAGCATCACTTCGGCGTCGGCCTCGTCGCCACGGCGAGCGACTTCGGCGTACAAGGCACCCCGCCGACGCACCCCGAGTTGCTCGACTGGCTTGCCGTCGAACTCGTCTCCTCCAACTGGGATCTCAAGCACCTCCACCGCCTCATGGTCCTGTCGGCGACGTACCGCCAGGATTCCGCCGTGGACGCGAACAACCCCGGCCTGACCGTCGATCCCGACAACCGCCTCCTGTGGCATGCCCGACGCCGACGCCTCGAGGGCGAGGCGCTGCGCGACGCCATGCTCGCGCTCTCCGGCGAACTGACGCGCGGCATGTTCGGCCCCAGCGCCCGGCCGGAGTTGCCGACCGCGTTCGGCAACAAGGGGTGGAAGCCAGACAGCGACGTTCGTGCGCGGGACCGCCGGTCGGTCTACGTCCTTGCGAAACGTAACCTGAAATACCCGCTCTTCGACGCCTTCGATCAGCCCGATTTGCACAACAGCTGCGCCTGTCGGCTGAACACGACGACCGCGCCGCAAGCGTTGCTCCTGCTCAACGGCGGCCTGACGAGCGGGAAGGCGCGGGCCTGGCTGGGGTCGCTGCGTGCGATTCATGGGGCCGACGATCCCGCCGTCATCGCCGCCGCGTATCGCGCCGCCTGGGGCCGGCCCGCGACGACGGGCGAGATCGACCTCGGGAGGCGTTTCGTGATGCGCCAAGCGACCCGCCATCAGGACGCCGGCATCTCGTCCGATGAGGCGGCGCGGAAGGCGCTCGCGGATTTCTGCCACGCGGTGTTGAACACGAACGAGTT
>JANXSH010000995.1 GCA_025356615.1 Planctomycetia bacterium
AATCCGCCCACGTCCGAGAATCACGGAGTAGTTCTTGGACGGGTTCTAAAGGTGTCGAAGGCCGAGTTCGAAGCCCTTCAACTGACCCGCCACGACATCTGCCCTCAATGGAACTACACAATCCGCCCACGTCCGAGAATCACGGAGTAGTTCTTGGACGGGTTCTTAGAAAATCGACCCCTTCCCCCCCCCTACCCGGCCGGATCGACCGGGCGCTTCGGCCTGCCGAACAGCCCGTCGCAGGCAACGCCCTTCTTCGCGTGGCATGAGGCGCACAGCCCTTGGAGGTTGTCCAGGTCGTGCGACTCGCCCGGAACGTGGGCGATGATGTGATCGGCGTGGAGGCTCGGCGCGCGGTCGCACATGCGGCAGACGGGATCGCGCGCCAAGACCATGAGGCGGATGCGCCGCCAGGTGCCGGAGTAGCCGCGCGCCTTGGTCGAGGGCCGGCGCGGGGCGGGCAGGGAGGCATGGGGCTTGTGCGTGGGCGCCTTGTAGGGCATGGTTCCGTTCCCTTCTGAGTAAGTCGTCGCGGAGTGCGAGTACAAGATAAGTCTACTCCTCGAATCCTTTTATCCGAAGGTCATTCGGGAGATTCCGACGGAAGCGGGGGGGCGCGCGAAGGGTTCGCCCGGTCGCCAGGGCGAGGGATTCGTCGGCGGGTCGCCTGCCGCCTCTCACGCATTCCCTTCGGGCTCCCCCCACCTTGCCCCCACCTTGCCCCAGCAACGGCCCTAGGATCGCGTGTGGCGCGTTTCCCGCCGCAGGGGGTAGAGGTAGGTAGCCAGAATCGTCCGCGTGCGGCCAGGCGACGGCCTGGGCGATTCTGGCGGGGGGGGTTAGGGGGACCCCGAAGGGACAGCCCTCCTCAGGCGTTCCCTTCGGCGTCGTCCGGTTGCCGGCCTACCAACATCGAGGCGAGGCGGGCGCGGTCGTCCGGCGACAGGTCCAGCAGCGCGGCGGCGATCGTCGCCACGGGGTCGGCGTGAGCGGTTTCGGTCTCGCTGGTGCAACCAGTGGTGCAACCGTTCGGGTCACTCGGCGTAACTCTCTTCGCTGCATCACTTGCGACCGATGGCCTATTGTCTCCGAAGCTGAAGGTTACAGGTTCGACCCCTGTCGGGAATACTGATCGCAAGTCTTTATCCGAGCCGAAGATACGGCTACCCGATTCTCGTGAATCGGTGCGGAATCCAGAAGGCGAAAAGTGGTACTGTACCACTTTTCCCAGGATCCGTACCCGATGGCGAAGAACGGGAAGGTGCCCAAACTGTGCAGGTTCGCGCCGCGCGGGCTGGGCCGAGTGCGTCTCGAAGGCGTCGATCACTACCTCGGCCACTGGTCGGCGGGCAGCGTAGAGCCGCCGGAGGAAGTCGAACGAGAGTACAACGACCTCATCGCCGAGTGGTTCGCGGGCGGGAAGAGGCCGATCACGCCGAAGTCGAAACTCCCCCGGACGCGAATCGAGGTCGCGCCCCCGCCCAGAACGCCGACCGGGCCGACGGTCGCCGAACTGGTGCTGATGTTCCACGAACATGCGATCGTCTACTATCGCGACGAAGGCAAGCTGACGGCGGAGGTGATGAACCTCAAGCAGGCGTGTCGCCCGCTGGTCCACCTCCACGGCAGGACCGAGGCGTCGGCTTTCGGCCCGCGTGCCTTGCGCGAACTGCAACAACTCCTCGTCGCGGGTTACGTCCATGTGAAGTATGGGCCGCAACCTCCGCTCTCCCGTCCGGGTGTCAACGCGCGCGTCAAGCGGGTGCGTCGGCTGTTCGAGTGGGGCGCATCGGAAGAGATCGTGCCGCCCTCCGTCTGGCACGGGCTGGCGAGCGTCGAAGCTCTGAAGCGTGGCAGAACGAGTGCCCCGGAAACAGAACCCGTGACGCCCGTAGCCGAGTCCGTCGTCCTGGCTACGCTACCTTACCTCGCGCCGTCGTCCGCCTCCATCGTGAAGCTGATGTGGTCAACCGGCTGTCGTCCCGGTGAAGCGGTGCTATGTCGGCTCGGAGATATCGACCGGACCGGAGATGTCTGGCACTGGAAGCCGCGACGCCACAGAACAGCTGGCGGGGACATCGGCGGACGATCAGCGTCGGGACCAATGGTCAGGACGCTATCCTCGAGCATGTGCGGATTCGCTGCCCGCTGTGCGGCGTCGAAGGTCGTCCGCTGCGCATCGGCTGCCGCGACGGTGCCCTCTGCGGGCCGTGCTCCGACCGGAACGAGGAGGGGGGCGTCACCGGGCGGTACACGCGGGCGGAGATCACCACGCCGGGCGAGCCGTTGTTCTCGCCGGCGAGGGACCGCGAGGAGCATTTCGAGGACCGGCGCGCCGCGCGTAAGACGAAGGTACAGCCGTCGCAGGTCAACCGTAAGAAGGCCAGGCCGCGCAAGGTGCCGGGGCCGCACTACGACACGCAAAGCCTCGGCCGGGCCGTGAGGAGTGCCGCCGAGGCCGCCGGGGTCGAGTCGTGGTCGCCGAACCAACTGCGGCACTCGCTCGCGACACGGGCGAGGGCGGAGTTCGGCGTGGAACACGCGGCGGCGGCCCTGGGACACGCGGGGTTGGACACGATCGCGGTGTATGCCGTGCGGCGCGAAGGACTGAACGATGAGGTAGCGCGACGGCTCGGATGACTCGCCGGGTATCGTCTGACACACGTCAAAGAACATTATTTTTCCTGTTCGGCACGAGAGCACGCCGCAAAGTCATAATGCCAAACGATTAAGGGATTTTAATGGATTTTGTCTAGGGCTTGCTTTACTCCTCTCAAAGTGCGTAGAGTATAGCAGACATTAGCGATGGCCGCTAACGACAAGGATCGATGCCACACGACGATGTGTGGTTAGCTATCTTCCTCGCGGGGACGTGCCCCCGCGAGTGTGTCGTCGGCGATCAGCACGGGCGCATGGATGAGGGGGCGCTCCGCAAGGACGATCGATCGAGCGAAACAATGACCAATTGGGAAGCGCGTAACCGGATCGTGGAGGAAGTGATCGCGGAGGGGCTGAGCGTGGCTCGCGCCGCGAAGTTGCTGCCGGGCAGGGGCGAGGCCGGAGCCTCGCCGGCGACGACCTGGCGGTACATGTCTACGGGAATCAATGGTGCCGACGGTCGCCGTGTTCGGCTCGAGTCGGCTCGAGTCGGCGGCACCTTGTACACGAGCCGGGCGGCGATCGCGCGATTCATCGCCGCGCTGCAGGGGCCGGTCGAGGACGACGCGCCATCCGCCACGCCGGCACCTGCGCCAGCCGCGCAGACGCGGCGTAAGCGAGAGGTCGCGAGTGCAGAGGCGCAGCTCGCCGAACTCGGCGTCTAAACGCCACCCACCAACGGCAAGACCCCGACGTTTGCGCGTCGGGGCCGAGCCTCGTCGTAACCTTTCGCGCCACCCGGCAAGGCTGCGCCTGCGTTGCCGTACCTACCGAACACCGACAGAGTAACCAAATGGATCCTACACCGCAGACGTGCGGAATCAAGCCCCCGCGTGGAGGAGCGAATCGCTCCTCCACGCGGAGGGCAGCACCGATGAGCCAAGACCTCGAACGCACGACGTTCGTCATCAGCCGACAGATGGAATATTTCACCATCCCGGAACTGACCAAGCAGATCGGGCAACCACTGCACCTGTGGCCGATCGCCTGCCTGAAAGAGGCGATCGACAACAGCCTCGACGCCTGCGAGAGGGCGAAGCGGAATCCGCGAGTGGGGGTGACGATCGCTGACGATTCGTTTTCTATCCGGGACAACGGCCTGGGCATCCCCGAGAGGACGGTCAGGAATTCGCTCGACTACCTGAAGCGCGTCTCCGACAACGTGTGTCGCGTCGCTCCGACCCGTGGCCTCATGGGTAACGGTCTCAAAACCTTTTGGGCCGCCCCGTTCGTCACCGGCAAGAACGTCGGCAGCAAGATCGAGATCGCATCGCACGGCACCCTCTCGCGGCTGACGGTGCGGGTGAATCATCGAGCCCAGCGGCCCGAGATCGACTGCCGCCAGGAAGCCTCGGAGGCAAAAATCGGCACATTCCTGAAGATCTGGTGGCCCTGGCAACCTTGCTCGCCAGAGCGCCACGGATCGCTCACTTTTTACCTCGAGGCCCGTAGACTGCTCCAGAAGTACATTTTGTTCAACCCCCACGCCTGCTTCTCGCTCCGGACCCCGGCGGGGGCGGTCGCCGGTCGCAGGGCCGCGAACCCGACGTGGGACAAGTGGACGCCGAACGACAAGCCTTCCGCGTGGTGGTACACCGCCAGCGACCTCCTCAATCAGGTCCGTGGCGAGCTGCACGCTAACGACAAGCAGACCGTCCGATGGCTGATCGGGCAGTTCGACGGACTGAGCGGGACGGCGAAGCAGCGACAAGTCTTCGAGCAGGCGAGACTGCCGGGCGACCTACTCGAAGACCTCGAGCGGAATGACACCGAGGGTGTCGATGCCGAGGCGGTCGGCCGACTCCTGGCGGCGATGCGGGGCAGGTCGCGCCGGGTGAAGTCTGCGGCTCTGGGCGTCATCGGCGAGGAGCATATCATCGGAGCGATGGCGAGATACTACGAGGTCAAGCTGGGGGCGATCTACAAGAAGTTCGTGAGCAAGTCCCAAACCTTGCCGTTCGTCCTCGAGGTCGCCATCGGCATCAAGATGAGTGCCAAGAGTCAACGCACGGTCGCCGTGGGCATGAACTGGTCGCCGGCGATCGGCGACCCGATCGCCAAGCTGGACGGCCTGCTCGGCGAGAACCGTATCTATTCCTCAGACCCGGTCGCCGTGGTCGTCCACCTGGCGTGCCCGCGACTCGAATTCGCGGATCGCGGCAAGGGCCGGCTGATCCTGACGGGGGAGATGTCGGACGCCCTCGCGAGGTGCGTGAAGGCCGCCGCCAAGGATTGGAAACAAAAGAAGTGGGAGGCAGGAAAAGCGGAACGGGTCAGCCAGCGCGGCCTGGATGTCAGGAAGGGCAAGCGCGGTGCCGTTCAGGATGCCGCTTTCCAGATCATGGAGCAGTCGTACCGCGAAGCCAGCGCGGGCCAGGGGATGGCGGAATGCCGGCAGATGTGGTACAAGGCCGACCCGCTCATCAAGAAGATCACCGGCGGCAAGTCCTGCAAAAATTCCAAGGACTTCACTCAGGGCTACCTGATCAAGTTCATGCAGGATCCGAAGAACGCGGCCATCGTCGCGGACTGGGACGTCGTCTTCGACAGCCGCGGCCACCTGATCGAGCCGCACACGGGGCGAACCATCCCGATGGGCACACTGCCCATCCGAGAACACGTCAAGGAATGGACCGTCGGCATCCCGGAGCGGGTCGAGAGGCTGCCCGTCCCGTTCATGATGCCGACGGTGGGGCCGAACAATCGCTATCGTTTCGTTCTTTTTCTGGAGAAGGAGGGGTTCAACTTCCTCCTCCGGAAGGCGAAGATCCAAGAGCGGTACGACATCGCCCTCGAATCGACGAAGGGAATGAGCGTCACGGCGTGCCGCCAGCTCGCGGAGAAATACGCAGAGGTCGGCGTGACGGTCCTGGTCCTCCGCGACTTCGACAAGTACGGGCATATCATCTGGCACACCCTCGCGGAGGACACTCCCCGACTCAAGTACACGACGAAGCCTCTCGCCATCAACCTCGGCCTAAAACTGTCAGACATCAAGGAGATGAAGTTGGAGGGCGAGTTGGCCTTATACAGGACGGCCAAAGACCCGCGCGTGAAACTGAGGGAGTGCGGGGCTACCGAGGAGGAGTGCAACTACCTCGTCCGCCGGCGAGTGGGGCCGAAACTGTGGGAGGGTTACAAGGTCGAACTCAACGCGATGGACTCGCGTCAATTTCTTGACTTCGTCGAGCGGCAATTGAAGAAGGTTGGCGCGGGAAAATTCATCCCAGACGCGCCCACGCTGAACGAGGCGTTCCAGCGGCAACGGCACGTCCTCGCGATCAGCAACGCGGCAGAGGTCGCGAGACAGAACCCGCCTCCGTTCGTGCAGCCACCCGCCGACCTGGACGCCCTCGTCCGGGCGAAGCTGGCGGCCAGGCCCGAGATACCGTGGGAAGCCGCCGTGTACGAGATCGTGCGTGAGTCGGGGATCTGACTCGCCCGATTTGCGTTCACGCAATTGCTTCTGCGACACTCCATCCCGCGACGAGAACCATCCGCCGGAGACATCCAATGCCGGACACCACCGCAGGAGACAGCCGCTTCATCCCGATCAGCGCTGCCTCGAGAACCTACGGCCTTTCGCCGAACATGATTCGGGCGATGGGTCGAAGGGGGCTGCTCAGCCTGTATCGACCGACCGGAGAAAAAGCCATCCTGGTCGAGGTCAAGGAGATCGAGGCGCTATTCGCCTCGTCGAAAATCGCCACCGACTGAAACGAAAACGCCCGGCTCCCCACGAGTCGGGCATCCGCGTAAAGGTCCGATGGATCGACCTTCTTTGATTTCGCGCCAACTGCCTTACCGCAGACCGCGCGCATGTTCCCCCGTCAGGGAAGATCACCATGTTCATCATGATTCTAAGCGAACCGTGTCCGCATTGCAAGATCGACCGCGCCCCCGAGAGCAGGGGGGCGAGCCGATGAGCGACGTGAGCAACACGCCTCGAGCAGACATCGAGCCGCGAGGGTTGACGCCCGACGCCGTCCGCCTGTTCGGGGCGATCTTCGAGCCGACCGATGTCGTCGAGATCAGGCCCGTAGAGATCTACCTCAAGAGCGGGAAAGATCGCAAGACCCACGTCTTCTATCGGCAACGCCGGTGGCGGAGCGTCGCCCACCACGCGAGTACGAACTACTCGATCTATCTCGCCTCGGCGGCCCCCAAAAATGTCAACCTGTTCTTCGGGGTGAATCCTCGGGCCGAAGAGGGCGAGGGTTACGGACTCGCCTGGCAGATCCGCACGGTCCGCGTCCTCTGGGCGGACCTGGACGACGTGACGCCCGATCAGGCGCTCGCCGCGTGCGAGTCGGCCGGCCTCCCCCGTCCGACCGCGATCGTCAATTCCGGCGGGGGCTGTCACCTCTACTGGATGCTGAGCGACCCCTACCTGATCGACGACGTCGGCAAGCCCGCCAAGGTGTACGACGTGTGGCCCGACAAGAAAGATGAAAGCGGCGGCAAGAAGAAGCCGCCGACCAAGTCCACTCGCGTCAACGGGGAACTGGTCCGCGAGCGGATCCTGGACGAGAACGGGCAGCCGACGCACCGCCGCGATCCACGCTGGCCGACTCTGAGCCCTAAGAACCCGTCCAAGAACTACTCCGTGATTCTCGGACGTGGGCGGATTGTGTAGTTCCATTGAGGGCAGATGTCGTGGCGGGTCAGTTGAAGGGCTTCGAACTCGGCCTTCGACACCTTTAGACCCGTTGGGTAGATTC
>JANXSH010001021.1 GCA_025356615.1 Planctomycetia bacterium
CCAGGACGGCACGTTGACCTCGATCAACATCGTCCCGCTGGGGAACGCCGCCGCAGATAGGACGACGACCGGGAGGGTGACCTTCGACGACTCAGCGCCCAAAGGCAAGGCCGTCGCGGCGAACCCCGACAAGCTCCAATCGCTCCAGCAGACGAACAAGCTGATCGACGCTTTTCGGCCTACCGAGGCGAATGCGGCGAGCGCGAAGACGACGGGCGACAAGCAGGCCGGCGGGTCGCCCTACAACCCGCCGGCGAACATGCGGCAGCTCGAGGAGTCGTTCGAACGAGAGTCCTCCCGACCGACAACGCGGCCCGAGGCGACCAACCCCTCAGCCGGAACCCGATCGTCTGCGGCCGTCGCTCCCACGGCGTCGCCGACCACGAGCACCGGCGGCCCGAACACATCCGGAACGCCCTCACGCAACCGAACCGCGAAACCTCTGGTTGACCTCGGCAAAACCATCGATGACTACATCAAGAAGGCAAAGGGCTATCAGAGCATGGTCGATCAGGGGATGAAGATGATCGAAGGCAACTTCACGGTTCCGCATCCGGCAGCTGCTGGCGCCAAGGCGGCGATCAACAGCGGTGTCACGGAGCAGGAGAAGAACCTCCAGCCGATAGGGGATCCCTTCCTCGACAATCTGCTGAAGGGGATCCTTCAGCAGATCAAAGACTCCATGAAGAGCCCGAAAGATCTGGCCAAAGAGCAGGCCAAGGAGAAAGTCCTGAAGCTACTCGATCCCGACTGAGCTAGCTCACGTCCGGGCGATCGCTTGTAAAGCTTCGTCCCTCTCCTTCTCATGGCGGAGAGGGACGTTCGGAACGCCTCGATTCCTGTCCCGGCACCTCGAGCGTGCCGGGACAATGTCAACGAAATGTCACAACCCCTCTGATCCCCGTTCAGGAGAGTATCCCATGTACAGCGTCATTCTGTGTCTCGCTGCCGTCAGCAGCGCCGATGCCCCCGCCGCCTGCCGGCATGTGACCTACTGCCGCCCTGTGACCTACTACCGTCCGGTCTTATGCCCCCCGGTCTACTACTGCCCCCCGGTCTACTACTGCCCACCGGTGATCGCCACGGAGACGCCGGCCGACCCTGAGCAGGAGCAAGAGAAGGAGCAGGAGACGCCCAAGACCCACCCTCAGACCGGCGCGGACAAGGGCATGCTCAAGGAGATGATGGAGTGGATTCCGAATGCCGAGCAGCGTAAGAAGGTCGTCGAGTTCTGGCAAAGCCCCGGCGTCGATTCCAAGGCCCGTAAGGAGTTCTACGACGAGATCAAGAAGAAGACGAAGGGCAAGGACGGAGTAGAGTCCGAAGAGGTCAAGGCCGAGGCCGCCCCTTGCACGATCATCGTCTCCCTGCCGACCGACGCGGTCCTGTTGATCGGCGGCGAGGCGACCGACCTGACCTCGGCAAGCCGGACCTTCGTCTCGCCTGACCTGGTTCCCGGCCGGAACTTCAAGTACGTCCTGAAGGCGACGTTCGAGCGAGACGGTCAGTCGATGTCGATCGAACGGATCGTCCAGGTTCGGGCCGGTGCCACGGTGAAGGTTGCTCTTCTCGAGACCGAGGCGGAGTAACGGCTTTCATGTGTCGGCCCTTGTCCATCGGAATTGGACGGGTGTATTGCCCCGGTGAGCCATCTCCTGGTCACCGGGGCGAAATCATGTCTTCAACGCATCGAGCAACCCCATCCAGAATGTGGTTCGCTCCAGGTAGATGCAAAAGGAGATTTCTAGGTCGTGTGGACGATAAGGAGGGAAGGCGGTCCGAGACACACGATCAGTGGACAGTCCCTCGGGAACGATTCGGAGAACCCCGCTCTCCTCGTCCTCCCTCCCCACGCCTCCCGCGATACCATATCCTCTACTCTGGCCGGGTGCCGTACCTTCGGCACCCGGCCACAGGATTCCCCTCGCGGGTCCGACCCATGTACTCCACGTCCGCCACCCTGCTCCAGCGTCTGCGCCAGTCCGACGACCGCGTCGCGTGGAATCAGTTCGTCGAACTCTACACCCCCTTGCTCCTCTTCTGGGCGCGCAAGGCGGGGCTGCAAGGGGCCGACGCCGAGGATCTCGTCCAGGAAGTCCTCCTGGCGTTGCTGGCGGAACTGCCCGCGTTTCGCTACGACCCGGCCAAGTCCTTCCGCTCCTGGCTCCGCACCGTCACCCTCAACCGCTGGCGCAATCGTCGAAGGAGCGCGGGACGCGATCGGCTCACGCTCGACCAGCAGGTTCTCGACGAGCAGGCCGTGGCCGACCCCCTCGTGGACTTCTGGGAGACGGAATATCGCCAACATCTGCTTCGCATCGCCCTGGACCGCATTCAGGCCGAGTTCCAGCCCGCCACCTGGCAGGCGTACCTGCTGACCGCCATGGAAGGTCAACCTGTCCCGGAAGTCGCCGACCAACTGAACCTCTCCGTCGGCGCGGTCTACGTCGCCCGCTCGCGCGTCCTCGCCCGGCTCCGCGAACTCATCGAGGGGCTTCTCGACTGAACAGGAGTGCGCGTCGTTCTCCCCTCTTCGACATTCCACTCTGGATGCCACTCCGTCTGGGCCGTAGAACAGACCTATCAGGTACGTTACGGTTCGCCCTGTTGACGGAACTCTCATGACGATCATCGATGGCATTCACGCGCGCGAAATCCTCGACAGTCGCGGCAACCCCACCCTCGAAGTCGAAGTCATGCTCGACGACGGCTCGATCGGCTCGGCGGCGGTCCCCTCCGGGGCCAGCACCGGTGCCCACGAGGCGGTCGAGCTGCGCGACGGCGACAAGGCCCGCTACCTCGGCAAGGGCGTCCTCAAGGCGGTCCGCAACGTCAACGAGGAGATCGCGCCCGAACTCCTCGGGATGGACGCGCTCGACCAAATCTCGATCGACCGGCTGCTGATCGAACTCGACGGCACGCCCAACAAGGCCAAGCTCGGCGCGAACGCCACCCTCGGCGTGTCCCTCGCCGTCGCCAAGGCCGCCGCCGACGCCGTCGGCCTGCCTCTGTACCGCTACCTCGGCGGCACCAACGCCCGCTATCTGCCCGTGCCCCTGATGAACGTCATCAACGGCGGCAAGCACGCCGACAACACGATCGACTTCCAGGAATTCATGATCGTCCCCAAGGGGGCCGAGACGTTCAAGGACGCCCTTCGCATGGGGGCCGAGGTGTTCCACCACCTCAAAAAGGTGCTCCACAAGCGTCACCTCAGCACGACCGTGGGCGACGAAGGCGGCTTCGCCCCCAACCTCGCGTCGGCCGACGAGGCGCTCAAGGTGCTTGCCGAGGCCATCGAGTCGGCCGGCTACAAACTCGGCGACGAGATCGGCTTCGCCCTCGACCCGGCGACGACCGAACTCTTCGAGGAGGCCAAGGCCAAGGGCCAGACGGGGTACTGCTTCTTCAAGAGCGATCCCAAGCGGATCGCCTCGTCGGACGAGATGATCGACCTGTGGAAGAAGCTGTGCCACGACTGGCCCATCTGGTCCATCGAGGACGGCCTGGCCGAGGACGATTGGGACGGCTGGAAGAAGCTGACGCAGGTGCTCGGCGACAAGGTCCAGCTCGTCGGCGACGACCTGTTCGTCACCAACGTGAAGCGCCTCGCCCGAGGCATCGAGACGGGCTGCGCCAACAGCATCCTCGTGAAGGTCAACCAGATCGGCACACTCACCGAGACGCTCGAGGCGATCGAGATGGCCAAGCTCGCGGGCTTCACGTCCATCATCAGCCACCGCT
>JANXSH010001028.1 GCA_025356615.1 Planctomycetia bacterium
GCCTTGACCCTCAGCCCCAAGGTCGCGCTGGCCGAGAAGAAGCGCGTCGAGGTCATCAACAAGGTCAAGCCGTCCGTCGTCGCGGTCATCCTCCAAGGCGGTCGCAACGGCGGCTCCGGCGTGCTGATCGACGAGGACGGCTACGCCCTCACGAACTGGCACGTCACCTCCGGGGCCAACGGCCCGGTCATGAAGTGCGGCCTGCCCGACGGCGTCCTCTACGACGCGGTCCTCGTCGGCCTCGATCGCGTCGGCGATGTCGCCCTCATCAAGCTGATCCCCAAGAAGCCGGGGCAGAAGTTCCCCTTCACGAAGATGGGCGACAGCGACAAGGTCAGGGCCGGCGACTGGTCCCTGGCGATGGGCAACCCGTTCCTGCTGGCGACCGACTTCACGCCGACCGTGACGTTCGGCCTGGTCAGCGGCGTGCATCGCTACCAGTACCCCGCCGGGACGCTGCTCGAATACACCGACTGCATCCAGATCGACACGTCGATCAACCCCGGCAACTCCGGCGGCCCGCTGTTCAATATGGACGGCGAGATCATCGGCATCAACGGTCGCGGCTCGTTCGAGAAGCGCGGCCGGGTCAACTCGGGCGTCGGCTACGCCATCTCGATCAACCAGATCAAGAACTTCCTCGGCCACCTGCGGTCCGGCCTCGAGACCGATCACGCCTCGGTCGGCGCGGGCATGGAGAGCGAGGCCGAGGACGGCTCGCTCTCGCGGATCCTGGTCAAGACGATCATCGACAGCGACGCCAAGCGTCGCGGCCTCGACGTGGGCGACGAGCTCGTCAGTTTCGCGGGCCGACCGATGACCTCGACCAATCAATACAAGAACGTCCTGGGACTCTACCCCAAGGGCTGGCGGATGCCGATCGTGTCCCGCCGCGAGAACAAGAAGTCCGAGACGCTCGTCCGCCTCATGGGCGTGCAGAAGGGCGTCGTCGAGGACCGGCCCGGCGGACCCGGCAAGCCCGTGCCTCCCGGCCCGCCGCGCCCCGTCGTGCCGACCGGCCCGGCGTCGCCGGCCTCCAAGTTCTTCAAGGCGAAGGAAGGTTTCGCCAACTACTACTTCAACGAAGAGGCCCAGAAGCGCGTCCTCGACGGCATGACCAAGGTCGCCGACTACTCCAAGCAGACCGGCGACTGGACGTTCGAGTTCACCGGCACGGTCTACACCGAGTCCGGTAGCGGCAAAGACACGATCGCCTTGCTCCTCATCACGGAGCGCGGGGCCGCCGACGGCAAGTCGCCGAAGGTCAAGGCGGAGATCGGCGGCCTGGACTACCCGCTCGAGCCGCTCAACGTCTCCGAGAAGTCCGACGCCTACGAGGATCCCCAGGGCAGCGGCGGCTTCGTGCTGGCAATGTTCCTCTACCGCCAGATGCTCGTCTACGGCGCGAAGGGCTTCACGCGCGACTTCCACCACGCCGGCGTCGAGCCGTTCTACCCCCCGACCAAGAACGAAAGGCCGGACTACGCGAAGGTCCGCGTCATGGCGGAGGTGCTGCGCGGCAAGTTCGCCGGAATCGATTCGCGGTGGTTCTTCGCACAAGGCGACGACGCCGAGGGCCGATGGAAGAAGGGCCAGTTGATCGGCTTCGAGGTCACGCCGGACAAGGACAAGGACCCCTGCGAGGTGTGCCTGTCTCACTACAAGGATGTCAACGGCCGTCTGGCCCCCTCCAAGATGACCGTCCGCCGGGCCGACAAGAAGTACGCCGAGTTCGACCTGAAAAAGCTCGTGACCAAGTAAAAGGCGAGCGGGGGGTGTAAGCCCCCTGTGTTTCGAGCCACACACAGGGGGTCGATACCCCCTCGCCGTCACCCTACTCCATCGAGGTTCTCCCGTGAAACGACTGCTCCTGATCCCGATGGCGCTGGCCTTGGCCGCCGTGCTGTGCCTCGGCCCGTTGGGTCATTCCGACGACTCGTTCTCGAAAGTGGCCGACGAGGTCAACCTCAAGCTCGTCAAGCTGTTCGGCTCCGGCGGCATCCGCGGCCTGGCGTCCTACGGCACCGGCGTCCTCATCGACCGCGACGGCCACATCCTGACGGTCAACAGCCACATCCTCGACACGCGCGACCTGCGCATCCACATGGCCGACGGCACGCGCTACCACGGCAAGGTGATCGCCCGCGAGCCGGAACTCGACGTGGCACTCATCAAGATCAGCGGCACGCGCAAGCCCGAGGTCGAGGGCTTCTTCGACGTGGTCGCCGCCGCGAAGAAGCCGGTCCAGGAGCCGGGCACCCACATCCTGGCGTTCAGCAACCAGTTCCAGATCGCGACCCGCGACGAGCCGATGTCGATCCAGCGCGGGGTCATCGCCGCCCACTCGAAACTCGTCGGCCGCATCGGCGTCTTCGAGGCGTCCTATCGCGGCAACGTCTACGTCATCGACGCCATCACGAACAACCCCGGCGCGGGCGGCGGCGTCATCACGACGCGCAAGGGCGAGCTGATCGCCATGATCGGCAAGGAACTCCGCAACGAGTTGACCAACACCTGGATCAACTACGCCATCCCGTTCAACGCCACCATCGAGGTGCCGGACAAGGACGGCAAGAAGATGATGACCAGTATCCTCAAGGTCATCACCGAGAAGGAAAAGTACAAGGCTTTACCCGACCGCGCGATCGTGACGAACATCGCTTATCACGGCATCACCCTGGTCCCGAACGTCGTCGATCGCACGCCGCCCTACATCGAGGAAGTCACCCCCGGCTCGCCCGCCGACAAGGCGAACCTGAAGCCGGACGACCTGATCGTCTACGTCGATGGCCTGCCGGTGCAGGACATCAACACGTTCCTGAAGATCATGTCCACCTACACGCCGGAGACCGAGGTGAAGCTCGAGATCCAGCGCGGGGACAAGCTGACGACCGTCCCGCTGAAGCTCGAGAAGCCGATCAAGCCCGCAGTGGTCGAGAAGAAGTGAGGCATTTCGTAGGGTGGGTCGAGCGGAGCGAGGCCCACCAGTTGCG
>JANXSH010001036.1 GCA_025356615.1 Planctomycetia bacterium
CAGGGGGCTGGGGGTGAGGGGTAGAATCTTACATGGTCATTGATTACGCTATGATTCATGCGGCAAATGCACCCCCTCTCCCCTGAGTACAGGGGGAGAGGGGAGGAGTCAGCGGTGATTCCGAGTTGATGAAGTAGACGCCCAACGCCGACGATCCGGGACGATCTGGGGAAATCATGACTCGCCTCTGTCAAAAATGTAGCCGCATCAATCCTCCCGAGGCCGCATTCTGTCATCACGACGGGATGTCCCTCAACGGCACTCGGGGGGCCGAACCGGGTGCCTCGATCGACTTTAGCACCTGGACGTTCCCGGCCCCGTTCGTCTTTCCCGGTGGGGAAACGTGTAGGAACTTCGTTCAGCTCGCCCTGGCCTGCAACCGTGACCTGACGGTTTCGACGGAGATCCTCCAGCAAGGCTTCCTCGAATCGTTCTTCGCCTCCCTGGGTCGACTCGATCTGGCAGTGGCCGCGAAGGGGGCGGCTCGCTCACCCGATCTCCAGCGCGGCCTGTCCGAGTTGCTCGGCAAACTGCCCGGATCGCCCCTGGCACCGGCTGAACTAACCGTCGAGCCGACCCAGAAGCATTTCGGGGTCGTCCAGGTCGGGGAAGACCGCAGTTTCGAGCTGACTCTGACGAACAAGGGCGACCTCCTGGTGTGCGGAAAGGTGCTGATCGACAATTGCCCCTGGCTCGCCCTCGGCGATGCCGGGACGACGGAGAAGCTCTTCCAGTTCACTCGCCAGTCCAGGCTGCCCGTCCACATTCGCGGCAAGTGGCTGCGAGCCTTCGGCGAACCGCTGAAAGCCGAGATCCTCGTGGAATCCAACGGCGGGAACTGCACGATCCCTGTCCTGGTGAGTGTCCCGGTCAAGCCCTTCTCGGAGGGCGTACTCTCCGGGGTCCGAACCCCGCGCCAGC
This sequence comes from Planctomycetia bacterium, assembly GCA_025356615.1. Taxonomy (GTDB): domain Bacteria; phylum Planctomycetota; class Planctomycetia; order Gemmatales; family Gemmataceae; genus JANXSH01. The sequence continues at coordinate 922 of JANXSH010001036.1, forward strand.
TCGCCGAGAAGGCCAAGGCGAACGTGGTTGCCGCCGCCGCCCTGATCGAGAGCGGAGCCGTCGCCCGGTGGTACGAGTCGAACGGCTGGATCTACCCGGTTCAAGGGCCGGCGGCGTCGGGCCTGGCCGCCGTCCAGCAACTCTTCGAGGCACTCGGCCTGGTCCGCTCGCCGAAAGTCGATCTGAGCGAATCGAACGTCACACTGCGCGGCAATCCGGGCGAACGGCTAGAATACCCCCTCACGGTCCAGACACAAGAGAAGCGAGCCGCAGTCGCTCACGGAGTCAGTAACCAGCCGTGGTTGACGATCGGTCGGACGGTCTTCCGCGGCCAAACGGCTCTGGTCCCGCTCGTCGTCGAAGCGATCCCCGATGACCCCGGCCAGACGCTCACGGCGAACGTCAAGGTGATCGGGAACGGGAATCAGCGGTTCGACGTGCAGGTCACACTCGGCATCAATGGCGAGGCGGTCGTTCGCCCGCGAGTCCCTCCCCCGTTACCCAGCACACCTACGCCGCCGGTGCCATTCGGTGAGGGTCCGCCCCCCGTTATCTCCCCGACCAACGTCCCGGTTCTGCCGCCGGCTCCGGTGTTTTCGTTCGAGCCGCCGCAGGTCGTTTCCGTCCCTCCGATGCCGATGGTGTCGCCGGCCCCGCCGCCCGTCCTCCAGGAGCCAGGCCTGGGGTTTGCCGACCTCGTTTCGCCTCGGGCCAAGCCGCCCGCGCCGGCCCCCCGGAAGCCGCCCATTCTGCGAGGCGAACTCCTGTTCCGGCTCTTGCCGGTGTGCATCGTGGTGGTCGGGCTTTTGACCGCCCTTTCACGCGACCTGTTCTTCTACGAGCCGGAGGGCGTGCCCCTCCCCGAGGTCGATTACGCCAACCCGCGACTCGGGGTCCGATTCCACGAATCGATACTCCCCGACGAATTCGTCCCCTCGCCCAGTATGCGTTTCGGGCTAGGCATCCCTGATCCGACCGACCCCAAGAAGTTCAAGACCAAGCTGATCTTCGACGAATACGGTCGAACTTGCAACGTGGTCGTTCGTGTCGATGGCACCGTCGAGTACCTGTGGGGCGTCGAACAGGGCGCATGGCGCGGCCCGATTTATCAGCCCCTGGGGAAGGACCGGGAGGAGCGGCAGCTCATCGGTGCCAAGGCCGTCTGGGCCAGGACGGGGCCGCCCAACATCACCGTCACTCAGATTGTGGAAATCGTGCCGGGCGGGCTGTCACCGGACGGCAAGAAGCGACTGCTCGACACTTGTTTGATCCGATACGACATCTCCAACGAGGACGGCATCGCTCACCAGGTCGGGCTACGTTTCCTTCTCGACACCTTCATCGGCACGAACGACGGGGTGCCATTCACGATCGCAGGCTCGAAGGAGTTGTGCGATACCATGAAGACGTTCGACAAAGCGGAGGATGTACCGGACTTCATCTCGGCGCTGGAGCGTCAGGATCTGAAGAACCCAGGCACGGTGGCGCACCTTAGCCTGAAGTACGGTGCCCCTCTGGAGGCTCCCACGCGAGTGACTCTCGGTGCCTGGCCGGCCGCGAAACTGCGAACCGAACCCGGAGGGGCGCTCGCGCTCATGCAGAACACCCGTTGGGATGTTCCGGTACTGTCGATGGCCCTGGCCAAGGATAAGGAGAACCCCAACGGGGACTCGGCAGTAACTCTTTACTGGGACGACAGAGTGATCGCCCCGAAAAAGACGCGAACCGTTGGCTTTGCTTATGGCCTGGGGAACATCACGGGCGAGAAGGGCGAAGGGCAACTCGGTCTGACGGCGGGCGGCTCGGTGGAGGCCGGCAAGGAATTCACGCTCACCGCCTATGTCAAGAATCCCGCGCCGGGCACGACGATCACGCTGACCTTGCCGCGAAACCTTACGTTGGTCGGCGGCGGCGAGAAGGCGGACGTTCCGCCCATCCCGGCTGGCGCGTCCAGCCCCTACAGCCCCGTCTCGTGGCGGGTCAAGGCGAGCAAGGGTGGTATCGTTCAGGTCAAGGTGAGCCTCAGCTCCGGCGCGGTGCTGACGCATCGGCTCCCCATCCGAGAGGCGGGCGTCTTCAAGTAATCACGGTGGCCGCCGCTAGTGGCCAGGAGGTCTCATGTCGTTTCGCCTGTTTGCCTACTACTGTGCCGCCTGGGGCGGGGCGGCCGCCTATTGCGGCTGGATCCTGGGCCGATTCCTC
>JANXSH010001055.1 GCA_025356615.1 Planctomycetia bacterium
CAACCACTTGTGTCAGGGATAGGGGTGAAGCCAGAGAAGTTCTGGTGGGCCTCGCTCCGCTCGACCCACCCTACGACCTTCGTTGGTATTGCGGTTTAACGGGCGCATCGACCACAGTGAACTTGAACGTGTATGAGAGGCTTCTCGATGATGAACTCCCTGCGATGTCTCGGATTGCTCGTTCTCTGCTCCTCCGTGGCCCAGGCGGCCTCGCCGAGTCTGGGCGGGATCAGCCCGCGCGGCGTGCAGAAGGGGGCCGACTCGGTCCTCCTCTTCAGTGGAACGCGACTGACCGATGTCAAGGAAGTCGTCTTCTACGACCCCGGCTTCACGGTCTCCAAGCTGGAAGTCGTCAACGACGCCCAGATCAAGGCGACCGTCAAGGTGGCCGCCAACACGCTCATGGGCGAACACGGGGTCAGACTCCGAACCGCGAGCGGCCTCAGCGAGTTGCGCACCCTCTGGGTCGGGCCGTATCCCATCGTCGCCGAGAAGGAGCCGAACAGCGACTTCGCCACGCCGCAGAAGATCCCTATGGGCGTCACCGTGACCGGCGTCGTCGATTATGAGGATGTCGATTACTTCAGCGTCGATCTGAAGAAGGGCCAGCGCCTCTCCATCGAGATCGAGGCGATGCGGCTCGCGAACACCCTGTTCGACCCTTACATCGCCATCCTCGACAGCAAGCGCTTCGAGTTGGCGACCTCCGACGACCACCCGCTCCTCGGCCAGGACGGCATGTGTTCGATCGTCGCCCCCGCCGACGGCACCTACGTCGTCCAGGTCCGCGAGAGCGCCTACCAGGGCAACGGCAGTTGCCAGTATCGGCTCCACGTCGGCTCGTTCCCCCGTCCCCAGGCGATCGTTCCTGCGGGCGGCAAGGCGGGCGAGGAGATCGAGGTCCGCTTCATCGGCGACCCCGCCGGCGAGTTCAGCAAGAAGATCAAGATCCCGAATACGCCCGGCGCTAATTTCGGCATCTATCCCGAAGATGCTCAGGGGATCGCGCCCAGCGCCATTCCTTTCCGCATCAGCGAAGTGGGGAACACGGTGGAGGTCGAGCCGAACGACACCATCGCCACGGCGACGAAGGCCGCCTTCCCCTCGGCGTTCAACGGCGTCATCGACAAGGCGGGCGACGTGGACCACTTCCGCTTCGTCGCCAAGAAGGGCCAGACGTTCGACATCCACTGCTACGCCCGCCGACTCGGCTCGCCGCTCGACTCCGTCATGACCCTCTACAACGGCGCGGGCGCTGGCCTCACCGGCAACGACGACGCCGTCGGGCCGGACAGCTACTTTCGCTACACTTTCCCGGCGGACGGCGAATATGTGATCGGCATCACCGACCACCTCGGCAAGGGCGGGCCGACCTACTTCTACCGCGTCGAGTTCACGGAAGTGAAGCACTCGGCCACGATCTCGATCCCCAAGGTGGCGCTCTACTCGCAGGAACGCCAGGTCATCAGCATCCCCAAGGGCGGTCGGATGGCGACACTGCTCAGCGTGGGGCGGGTCAACTTCGGCGGCGAACTCGTCCTCTCCGCCGACAACCTCCCTCCCGGCCTGTCCCTCTCGATGGAGTCGATCCCGGCCAACCTCGACACGGTCCCCGCCGTGTTCGAGGCGACGGCTGCTGCGGCCCTCGGCGGGAGCCTGGCACACCTGCACGTCCGGCACATCGACCCGAAACTCGGGCCGATCCAGTCCAGTTTCTTGAGTACCGCCGACCTCGTCGTAGGCCCACCGGGCCAGTCGATCTACTGGAAGCACCACGTCGATAAGCTCGCGTTCGCCGTCACCGAGGAGTCGTTCTTCACGATCGACATCGTCGAGCCGAAGGCCCCGCTCGTCCAGAACGGCTCGATGCAACTGAGGATCATCGCGAAGCGCAGCCCGACATTCAAGGGGCCGATCACGATCTTCCCGTTGTTCAACCCGCCGGGCGTGAGTTCGGCATCGTCGGCCACGATCGCGGCGAACGCCACCGAGACGACCCTGACGCTCAACGCCGCGAGCAACGCCCAGGTCAAGAAGTGGAAGACGGCGGTCCTCGGCCTGGCCGACGCGGGCAAGGGGCCGCTCTACACGTCGTCGCAGCTGGCGACGATCGAGGTGGCCACCCCGTTCCTCACGGTCAACATGGAACGCGCCGCCGTCGAACGCGGCAAGAACACGCAGTTGTTCTGCAAGATCGGCCAGCTCGCGCCGTTCGAGGGCAAGGCGAAGGTCCGCCTCATGGGCCTGCCGTTCAAGGTGACGACCAAGGAAGCGGAGATCACGAAGGACACCAAAGAGGTCAGCTTCGACCTCGTAACCGACCCCACCAGCCCTGCGGGTACGCACCGCAACCTGTTCTGCGAAGTGATCCTGACGCACAAGGCCGAACCCGTCGTCTCGAGCAGCGGAACGAGCGAGTTGCGAATCGACATGCCCATCGTCAAGGTTGTGGCCGCGCCGGTAGTATCGCCGACGCCGGTAGTCAAGCCGGTGGTGCCCGTCCCGGCGACGCCGCCGAAGCGCCTGACGCGCCTCGAGATGCTCCGCAAGGAGCAGGAAGAACGCGAGAAGGCGGGAACGACGACGCCGCCGGTGCCGAAGAAGTGACCACGCCGCGTAGCCCGGCCCTAAAGGACCGGGCTAAAAACCAAAGCCCCGTAAACG